>PMBP01000022.1:0-3775 GCA_003152975.1 Phycisphaerales bacterium
GTCAATTCGGATCGGTAGTGAATCCCTGGGCATGAGGGTCAGGAAGCCCTGAGCGGTTGCATGAGGAGGAATATCCATCAACCAATCCAGCGCCGTCAATCTTGAGGCCGTGGCCTCTCCCTCCGGTTCGTATGCCTGCGGCGATACGACGCTGGGGACCCTGAATGACGGCGGCGATCCCAGTAATTCCGCCGACAATTGGCACGGGTCTTGTGGAAACTGGATCGAAACAGCGATGCCGAGATGGCGCCGACCCGATAGGCCGGGGACAGGATCGAACCGGCGTTGCCGATGAAGGATCAATACGCCATCCCAGTCCAAAATACCGTTCCACATATTGCTTGACAGAATGGGGCATTGTCCTGTATCGTACTGGCGGAGAGCGGGGTGTGGGAGGTTCATTTCCATTCGGAAGTTTCCTCTCTGTGGATGAACGATTCGTGCGTTTCTCCGGAAAATGGCGAGGAACAGGACTGAGATAATTGGCAAGGAAGCCCTTATGGAATCCAACAACACCAATTCGCCCGGGCCCAAGCGGGATGCGGCCGCTCTTGAGCTTCTTCGCAAGCTCCGCGAGAAAATGTTCTCCCGGGACATCTCCTCGGCGAGGTTGGCCGCGCACAACCTGTCCTGGATGCAGGATGACGGGCTGGCGATTCTCAAGGAGGCCCTGTTTGGCGATTATCCCGGTCCCGCCAAGAAGGCGGCCGCCTACGGCCTGCGGAGCATGAAGGGTCGAATGAAGAAACTGGCCCTGGAGGTTATCGAACAGGGGTTGAACCATCGCGACCGCGTGACCCGGCAGGTTTGCGCCAAGTGCCTGTTTCTGGCCAACGGAGGAACGCCGCCGCCGACTCACAATCGCCGGGGTCCGAGTCATGGAAACCGGGTGATCCGGGATATTCCAAACAAACGACACGATGTCGCCCCCCGATCGGCCGATCATCCCTGATCGGATTTTATGTTTCCGCGTCCTCCTATCGTCGCTGGAATCGTTACAGATTAACGATCCGGGTGTTCGTTCGCAAATTGGTTAAAGAAAAACGCAAAACTGCCTTGTTATTCAAACGATTATCGAATATAGTATGTGTTGTAGGCAGTGCGCGGAGGGTCAGGGTTTTACTCTCATCAGGCCCGAGTGGATCGGGTGTTGGGCACATCCGCGTTGGACCTCTGAATTGAGAGGAGGTGAACCAAATTATATAGTTGGGTAATCAGCGGAGTATCAATCCAAATTGTAACCGAATGAAACTCTATACTTTATGTGGAGGAAACACGATGAAAAGATGGATGATTGTATGTGCGATTTTGGTTGTTGGGATTGTGCAAGTTCAGGGCGCGATCGTTCACCGGTATGGGATGAACGACCCGAACGACTCGGTGGGAACGGCCAATGGCGTTCTGGTGAACAATTCCGGCAGTTCGTCGTTCTCGGGCGGTCAACTGAATCTGGTCAATAACGGCAGTTCCACCGATGTCACTATCGACTATCTGGATCTGCCCAATGGGATCATTTCGGCCCTCGGGACGCAGGCGACCTTCGAGACCTGGACGACCTGGAAGACCGGGGGTGCATGGGCCCGGATCTTTGATTTCGGAACCAGCGATGGCGGGGAAAACTCTTCCGGCGGCGGTGGGAATTCCCGCTACCTTTTCCTGACACCTGACGAGGGTACCACTACCGGACCTATGCGATTTGGCATGAATATGCCGATTCCCAGTCGGGTGGAGAATATCATCGATAGTTCGGCAGGCACAATGACGGCCAACGCTGAGCAACATATTGTGATCTCGTATGATGAAGTCAACCAGGTTGTTCGCATGTACCTTAATGGCGTCCAGGTCGGCCAGGGCGTGATGCCCGCGGGATTTACGCTGGCCGGTATGACGGACAGCAACAGNNACAACTGGCTGGGCCGGTCCCAGTGGCCGGACTCGATGTACGGCGGCAGCTATAACGAGTTCCGGATTTACAACCATGCCATGACCGCTGCGGAAGTGGCGGCCAGCTTGAAGGCCGGTATGGAAGTCTCGATTGCCACCCAAATCAGCCCTGCGGACCTGCAAAAGGAGGTATCCGCGACTCCCACTCTGACATGGGCCTCTGGCTTTATGCCCGTCGACGCAACCGACAAGGCATTCCGGATCTATTTGAGCCAGACTCTGGCTGATGTCCAGAACGGTGCAGCAGCGGCTAAGGTGGGTGATATTGTCACCACCTCCTATACGGTGCCCTCGGCCAATCCACTCAAGAAGGATGCGACCTACTACTGGCGCGTCGATGAGAAGTTCACCAAGGCCGGTGATACCGATCCGAATTTCGCGGCCGGCGTTGTGCTCAGCTTTGAAACCGTCAAGACCGTTCCGGTGCTGACGACCTCCAATCCCTTTGCTTTGGTTGGAGGCGATTGCTCGTTGGTTGTGAATATCGCCTCGGCGTCTTCTGTCAGCTCGGTTCAGTGGTACAAGTATGTAGATGGAACCAACGATACCCCGGTGACCGATGGTGGCAAGATTACCATTGTCACGACCAGCACCAGCTCGACCCTGAAGGTCAGCAATGCGGCTCTGGATGACAAGGCGAACTATTATTGCGTGGTGACCAACACCGCGGGTACAACCAAGACGGCCAATCTCCTGGTCGATGTCCGTCAGGGATTGATCCACGAGTACACCTTCAACGATGGAACTGCCAAGGACTCGGTTGGGACGGCCGACGGAACCGTTAATGGTACCGTCAAAATCGAGGGCGGACAAGCGATTTTTGATCGCAACACCGCAAATTATATCGCCCTTCCTACTCATATGGTCGGCGGGCTCAAGAGCGTCACCTTTATGTTCTGGATGACCTCGGGCGGAAACGAGTGGTCGCGAGTGTTTGACTTTGGCAAGACTTCCGGTACCAATGGAGTCAACTACTTCTTCTATGCACCAACGGGTCGTTTTGCGATCAAGGACGCCAGCGCCGAACAAGCTGTGGATGGAACGGCTCCAGCCGTTGGCGGAACACCTCCGACTGTTACCCAGGTCGCCTGCGTATATGACGCGGATAGTGCTGCCACCCCGACCATGAAGGTGTATGTCAATGGTGTGTACAAGGCACAGCGGCTCAATTGCTTTGCGATTAGCGTGGTCGATGATATCGAGTGCTGGATCGGCCGGTCGCATTATACCGGTGATCCGGGATTCAAGGGAACCATCGATGAGTTCCGGATGTATGATTATCCGATCAGCGCCCCATGGATCAAGGCGGCCTATGATGCCGGTCCCAGCGCGTTTCCGACCGATGCCTGCAATGTGGTCTCGGCGTATGACTTTACGGGCGACTGCAAAGTCAACCTTGCGGACTTTGCCATATTTGCCCAGGAATGGCTGAAGTGCGGCCTATATTCCTGTGGAACCGGATCTAAAATCTGATGCGATTCGGTAAGCCGATACGGCGAAAGTTTTTAGTCGGATTGAATCCAGTCGACGATCTTTCCGGCGACGGCAAGGTCACTATTGAAGACTTTGCGTTGCTGGCCCAGGTCTGGCTCAAGTGCGGTCTGTATTCGTGCCAGTAAGACGAGTTGTTCTGCCGGAGGGTATCCGGCCGTAATTTCCGGGGCCTGCGGCGTTTGCCGCGGGCCCCATTATTTTCCCGCGAAAAATTTTGAATTGGGCCTTGATTTTGTACGGGAATTGAGCGATAATTTTCACTTTAGCCCTTGGGGCGGTTAGCTCAGTTGGTTAGAGCGCTTGCTCGACATGCAAGAGGTCACTGGTTCAAGTCCAG
>PMBP01000022.1:3791-4087 GCA_003152975.1 Phycisphaerales bacterium
TCAAAGGCAAGGACTTACGATCCTTGCCTTTTTTGCTTTATACCCCGACCCCCTGTTTTGTGTCAGTCAGGATCGATTTACCTGTTCCGAAGAAAGCAGTTGGTTCAGGTATTCGGAGGTATTTTTTAACATCTTCAACTCTCACTTCCAGATAGTACTTCCGGGTTGTTGTGATATGGGCAAGGCGGAGGGGATACAGGGACCGTCCGAGCAGCCGAGGGAGATCCGGCAACCAGGGGCAGGAGTGGATCAGAGGGTGTCGGTAGCGGGGCGGGGGATGCGGCAGAATTTGTGGC
>PMBP01000052.1 GCA_003152975.1 Phycisphaerales bacterium
CGGCTGCACGAGAGCATGAGGGACGCCTTCTGCGAAGTCGATATGACCGGCCGGTTCGTGGAGTGTAATCCGGCGTATGAAGCCATGACCGGGTACACCCGGGCTGAATTGGGCGCGTTAACCTATCAGGAGTTGACGCCGGCCAAGTGGCGCGATTTTGAATCGGAGATCATTCGTGACGAGATATTGAAAGAGGGATATTCGCGGGTCTATGAAAAAGAGTATATTCGAAAGGATGGAACCGTTCTTCCCGTCGAGTTACGGGCCTTTCTGATCCGGGACGGCAAGGGTGAGCCGAGCGCCATCTGGGCCATTGTTCGCGACATCTCCGATCGCAAGCAAGCCGAGGAACGAATTCGCCGCAGCGAAGGATTTCTTAGAGCCGTTCTGGATTCGTTGTCGGACCATATCGTCGTGCTGGATATGGAAGGAATGATCATCGCCACCAATAAGGCATGGCGGCGATTTGCGCGGGCCAACGGCCTGGAGCATTTCGACGGAATCGTGGAGGGGACCTCCTATCTGGAGGTGTGCCGAAAGGCGATTCGGGAGACCGTAGAGAATGCCCCGGAGATTCTTCGTGGGATCGAAAGGGTGCTTGCGGGCGACCTCCCCTTGTATTCCGTCGAATACCCCTGCCATTCGCCAACCGAACAACGGTGGTTCGTGATGCGGACGGCGCGTCTGAATGACACGCAGGAATCCGGCGCGGTGATCTCCCATCATGACATCACCGATCTTAAGCGGACCGAGGAGCAGATTCAGCACCAGTATTCCACGCTCAGAGGAATTCTGGAAAGCGTCAAAAGCCCCTTTTTTTCTGTCGATACCGGGTATCGCTACACCGCCTTCAACCAAAGCCATGCCGCGACCATGAAGGCCCTGTATGGAGTGGATATCCAACTGGGAAAGAGCATGCTGGACGGCGTAACTGTGGACGATGACCGCCTCAGAGCGAAAACCAACATGGATCGGGTGTTGCGAGGCGAATCCATCACGGACGAAGCGTTCTCCGGGAACACCCCGCACAATCGCCTGTATTTCACAATTTCTCATTATCCGATCCAAAATCCGGACGGAACCATTGCCGGCATGGCTGTTTATGCCCGCGATATCACGGAGCAAAACCGGGCGGAGGAAACGCTGAAAAAAGCCCATGCGATGCTGGCGCAAACCCAGGAGATCACCCAGGTCGGCGGCTGGGAATACGAGGTGGCCACCGGCCGGATCACCTGGACCGACGAGGTCTATCGGATTCACGGCGTCGGCCGCGACTACGATCCCGGCGATGTCTCGCGCGCCATCGAATTCTATGCGCCCCAAAGCCGCCCCATCATCGAGGCGGCTTTCCGTCATGCCGTGGACCAGGGCCAGCCCTATGATCTGGAACTGGACTTCATCCGTGCCGACGGCCAACCCCTCTGCATCCGAACGACCGGCAGGCCGATTATAGAAAACGGCAAGACCGTCCGCGTGATCGGCAATATTATGGATATCACCGAACGAAAGCGGCTGGAAGAGCAACTCCAGAACCGCCAAATGGAACTCAACCACGCCCAGCGTCTCAGTACCGCCGGCGAGCTGGCCTCGGATCTGGCCCATGAGCTCAACCAGCCGCTGACAGCGATCCTCAGCCAGGCCGAGCGGTGCCAGGCCGTTCTCGGGGGCAATCCCCCCGGCTGCGACAAACTATCCGACAAGCTCGAGCGGATCGTGCAACAGGCCCAGCGCGCTGCGAACATCATCACCACCATGCGCCGTTTCATCCGTCGGGATCCGGAGCAGATGGAACCGATCGACCTCAACCGGTCCATCCGCGAGGTCCTCGAACTGATGGAGGTCGAACGCCGCCAGTTCCAGATACGCGTCGATCTGGAACTTGTCCCTGAAATGCCGTTGATTTCGGGGGTTGCCATTCAGATCCAGCAGGTTCTGGTCAATGTCCTGCAAAATGCCTTCGATGCCATGCAGGACGCTCCCCCCGCCCAACGGTCTGTGACCGTGGCCACACGGGTCGAATCCGAATCCGTGAACCTGAGCATCCACGACCGGGGCAAGGGGATCACTCCGGATCAGAAGGATCAACTGTTCGATCCCTTCTACACCACCAAGCCGGTGGGGAAGGGAACCGGCCTGGGCCTATCGATCACGCACGGCATCGTCGAGCAGAGCGGGGGCTTCATCGAGGTGGAAAGCGAGCCCGGGAGCGGAACCACGATCCGCGTATTCCTGCCGCGCGTCCAACAGGCTGTTGCAGACGAAGAGATCGCGGAACGCGAGCCCGACTTGCGGGGGACCGGAACAGTGCTGGTCGTCGAAGACCAGGAGGAGGTACGAAGGTTCGCCGCGGCGGCGCTGCGATCCTACGGCTACCGGGTAATGCAGGCGGCGAACGCCGGAGAGGCGCTGCTATTGTGCGAGCGGCACCGCGCGGGAATCGACCTGGTGTTGACCGACGTGGTGATGCCTAACTCCAGCGGCCGGGATCTGGCCGTTCGGCTGAGAGACTCCCGGCCCGGTCTCAAAGTGCTGTTCATGTCGGGCTACAGCGACGACGCCATCGCGCGGCATGGAATTCTGCAGCAGGGGACGGAACTGATTCAGAAGCCGTTCGGTCCCGACCAGTT
>PMBP01000526.1 GCA_003152975.1 Phycisphaerales bacterium
CCGGGGAATTCCGGCGGGCCGCTGGTGACGGTGGCCGGGCAGGTGATCGGGGTGGTGGTCCAGCGGCTGAGCGACTTGGGGATGCTGGAGGCGACGGGGATGGTGGCGCAGAGCGTCAATTACGCGGTGAAGAGTTCGTTTGTGCTACCGTTGCTGGAGGGAGTCGAGGGATGGACGCGGCCTGAGGGGAAAGCGGAGAAGGCGGATCGGACGGCGATCATCGAGCGGGCACGGAAGGCGGCGGTGATGGTGATGGGGTATTGAGGAAGGGCATCCCGATAAATCGGGACCGAGCCCGTACGAATCTGGACCCCGGATCGGAGTCCGGGGTGATCCCGATATACAGCATCGGGACTGAATCCCGAACAATATGGGATTCAGCACGGGGGCGGTTCACGAACCGCCCTTACACACCCTCGGCCCCGATACACAACATCGGAGCTGGAAAGAAGTTAGCTTCGCTTCGCTCAGAGGTGAGAAAGGAAATCGGACAGGGCGGCCACGGGGGGCCGTCCCTGTTTATGAATCAAGGTCCGCGAAATCGCACAGGACGCTGTCGGCGATGGGCAGGGCCTGGCGGGTGAGGCGGATGCCAGTGTCGTCGGCATCCAGCAGGCCGCGATCGACGCCGTCGGCGATGACTCCAGCAAACAGGTCCATCACATCGTAGCCGGTGGTTGAGCGGAACTCGGCGCGGTCGATGCCGCGGATCCGCCGCAGGTTCAGCACGGCCGTCTCGCAGGCGAACTCCAGCGGCGTCGTCTCTTGCGTTTCGGCCACGGGGTCCAGATCATTCTCGATGGCGTGGATATATTGCCGGATATCGGCGATGCGGGTACAGCGTTTGCGGTCGATGTGCGAGCCGGCCGAGGGGCCGACGCCGTAGTACGGCCGGTTGGCCCAGTAGCCCAGATTGTGCCGGCACGCAAAGCCCGGCCGGGCGAAGTTGGAGATTTCGTAATGCTCGTAGCCCGCATCGGTCAGCATGTCGATGGCCAGCTCGTACATCTGTCGGTCGGTCTCCTCGTCGATGGGGACGATCCTGCCGGCTTCGCGGTCCCGCGTCAGGGGGGTATTGGCTTCGTAGGTCAGCGCGTAGGCCGAGATGTGGGTGACGCCAAGCTCGATCGCCCGCTGCAAACTGGCCCGCCAACTGGCCATCGTCGAGCCGGGGATCGCGAAGATCAGATCGACGCCGATATTCTCGAAGCCGACTTCCCGGGCGGTCTCGACGGCCTCGACGATCTGTTCGGCCGTGTGCAATCGCCCCAGCCGCCGCAACTCTTCCGGCTGAAACGACTGGCCGCCCAGCGAGAGGCGACTGACGCCAATGTTTCGCAGAAACTCCAGAATTGGCCGATCCACCTGCCCGGGGTTGGCCTCGACGGTGAACTCCTCGAATCCGCGGACGCGCCGGGTGATCTCGTAGAGCAGCCGCCCCAGCAGGTCCATCGGCATGCAGGTTGGGCTGCCGCCGCCGACATACACCGTCGGGGTCTGCGAATCGCTGACGACCTGGCGAACCTCCCGTGCCAAGGCCGCGACCAGTCGCGCGGGATTGTGATCGGCGACTGACTCGGAGTAGAATCCGCAATAGGGGCACTTGCGGACGCACAGCGGGATATGCACATACAGCGAGGGCGAAAAGGGCGAGTGATTCCTGTCGTTCATCAGATTGATCCGGGCGATGGGCCTATGAATCCAGAATACGGCGTTAGACCGTCGGCGCCCCGTTGTTCGGTTCCGTCGGCTTGGGCAGCTCCGCCGTCGCGACTCGCGGCATCTTCGTCCGGGTCATCAGCCAGCGGACCAGGCCCGACAACGCAAAGCCCACAAACACCAGCGCCAAGGCGCTCTGCAGGCCGCACAGCCAGATCAGGCCGAAAATCGCCGCCACCCACAGCAGGTGTTCGACGGGTTTTTTCCGTCGGAAATACTGATTGACCATGTGCGGGTAACGGATTCGGCTGACCATTAACAATGCGATCAGGATCGACAAAATCGGCAACGCATAGATGACCATCGTCTCGATCCCCCAGAACACCGACGAGGTCGAACCCAGCGTGACCCGCATGTCCTCGTAAAACAGGATCATGCTGGCGATCACGCCCGCCGCCGCCGGCGACGGCAGCCCCGAGAAGTTCAGATGCGAGGTCTCGTCCTCTTCGTTCTCCACATTGAACCGGGCCAGCCGCACGATCGCGCACGACACGAACAATCCCGCCGCCAACCAGATCCATCGCGTCGCCAGCGTCAGGGCCGCCTCCATCCCATCGAGCCGGATGAGCATCTTGTCCTGCAGGAAATTGAGCAGCAAAAACGCCGGCGCCACGCCGAAGCTGACAACATCGCACAAGCTGTCGAGCTGGCCGCCGAAGCTGGAGGTCGTGTGGCTCATCCGCGCCACCCGCCCATCGAGCATGTCGGCGATCATCCCCAGAAAGATCAGGTACGCCGCGATCGTGTAGTGCGAGATCGTGAAGCGGTGGAAGTTCCAGTCCTGGGACCCGCGGTCGGCGAACGACAGCGCCGCAAAGCCGAACACGCCGTTGAGCAGCGTGATCAGCGACGGCAACAGGGTGATGTACCGGACCTGCGGGCGCCGCACCCGCCGGAAAAATTTCCGCCGTTTGGGTTTTTCGGTTTGAATCGCGCTCATTTCGAGTACCTTACCAGTACCGTTTCTCCGGCCCGTACCGCTTGTCCCACCGATACGGCCGTCTGCATTGAATCCCGCACCGGCACATACAGCTCCGTTCGGGACCCGAACTTGATCATTCCGTATTGTCCCCCCGCCGGATACTCCCGGCCGTCTTGGGCGGCACAGACGATCCGCCGCGCGATGGCCCCGCTGACCTGCCGGACCATCAGCCGGTCCTTCGGCTCCGAGAGGCGCGTCATCACCACCGCGTTGGATTCGTTGAGCGTCGTGGCCTGCGGGTCCCGCGCGTCACGGAACTCGCCGGGCTTGTAGGTGATCGACTCGATCCGCACCGCGCACGGCACGCGATTGATGTGCACATTGAAGATGCTCAGGAAGATGCCGATCCGCAGCGTCTTGCCCTCAAAGCCCGGCACGGATTCCAGGATTTCGATATCCCGCACCACGCCGTCGGCCGGCGACAACAGCAACGCATCGTCCTGCGGAATCACCCGCGGCGGGTCGCGGAAGAACGACAGCACCCAGCCCAGCACGATCAGCAGCACGATCTCGACGATCGTTCCCGGCACCGGCTGGACGATCCGTTTGTGCATCGCCCAGGCCACAATCAGGATCACCGCCAGCAGGACGGCCGGAAAAACGGCCACCTGCGGCAGCCCGTATTTGGTCAGTGGAATCCGCATAGGTCGGTTCGTCCCCGAAGGGCTCACAGCGAGGTCCGGATGCAATGCATGATCCGGTCCACGATCTCGATATGCCGCTGCTCCTCGTCGGCGATCTGGGCAAATATCGACTTGACCTCGGGGCTTTCCACCCGGGGATCGATCACGATCTGGCGGTAGAAGTCCCGGGCCGATTCCTCGATCAATCGCATCGTGGAAAACTCCGACAGGATCTGATCTTTAGATTTTGGTTTGGGTGCGCTCATCGTCGGTCAGTCTCGTTCGCAGAGTTGTGATCATCCGTTCGTGCTTGGCCGTCTCGTTCAGCAGGGTCGTGAGCATCTCCCGGATCTGCGCGAAGGCCTCGTCGGACAAGGGCTTGGGCCACAGGGTCCGGTTCAGATAGTCGCGGTACACGCCGTGGCTCATCTGGTCCTCCATGTCGAGGGCCGAAGCCAGCACGCCCGCCACTGTGAGCGGTTTTCGTCTTGGTTGGTTCGCTTCCATCCTTATTACTATCGGGAAAACCCCTCGGGTTGTCAAAGAAAATCCGCCACCCCCCCCGGCGCAAGTAAAGGGCCCGCCGATGGGGCGGACCCTTCCAGACTCTCTACTCGAACGGCCGTGCCCCGTCATGCCGCCGGTTTGGTCTCGGCCGAGTTCATCTTCTCCAGCTCTTTCTGGATCTTCTCCATCGCCTTTTGCTGCTCTTTTTCCATCTGTTCCAGCCGCTTTTGGAGGTCCTTCATCTGCTTCTGGAGTTTATCCATTGACTCGCCGCCGACCTTGGGAGGTGCCGGCACGGTAAACGGCTCGATCGGTTCAACGGGGACCGGCGGGGTGATCTTCTTGTGAATATCAAGATTCAGCCGGTTCTGGTGGCCGGTCTTGGCCGACTTGCGGGCGCTATCCAGATCCTGCTTGGCGATCTTGCGGAACGGTTCGGGCAGCTTGTCGATTTTTTCGACGGTCGTGCTGATCTCGGTTTCGTCGGACTTGACGGTCACCTGCGTCTGCGGATCGGCCGGGCTGCCCTCGATGGTCACGGTGTAATTCTTGCCATCTTCGCTATGGCTGAAGTTGTACATCTCCTGCATGAACTTTTTGACATACGAATTGACATCCGGCATTTTTTCCATCGGCACTTCGAGCCAGTTTTTCTGTCCGGGCTGCATACGGAACACCCGTCCCGGATTCCACGAGTAGCTGATCTCCGGCTCCTGCGGGTATTTCCATTCCTCGTCGCCGGGCTTACTGGTCTCCAGGGTCGCTTTGACGGCCTTGCTCTCGCCGAGATGAATGATCTTCAGCTCGACCGCTGTTCCGGCCTGGCGCGTGCGGATCGTTTCCACGAATTCCTCCAGCTTCCGGACCGGCTTGCCGTCCAGAGCCACGATCAGATCGTCCTGATCCAGACCGAGTTTGTCGGCGGGACTGCCGATCAGGATATTTTGGATACGAAGCCCCGTTTCCGGCTCCAGCCGCAAATGCTTGACCAGCAACTCCGGCAGCGGCTCGGGATCCAGCCGAACGCCCAGATAGGTTCGCGGTTCTTCCGATTGGGCAAAGGGATCGGTGCCGACAACCGTCAATGAATTGCCGATCAGGGTCATCGAGTCGGGGACATTGCCTTCGATGATCCTCTCCTCGATAGGCCCCGGTGCGCCGGCATGGATCGTTGACTCGTGCGAGGGCGTTTCGATGATCTGTTCCTGGATGTGTTGCTGGGCAACGGCCAACGGCGCCGCGGCCAGGCAAATCCATGTTATCCATTGGAGCTTCATACGCTTTTCCTTTCGTATCGGTTTCTAAATCCTATCGACTATATCCTAAATCCTTCCTGCAGGGAAAGGGTTACAAATCTCCGTAATACATCGCCGGCATAACCTGCTGGCGGCGGTATCCTTCGAGGAGCCACTGCTCGCCCGACGGTTCGATGACGGTGTACCAATCGACATTGCGATTCTCGCCGGGAGTCGCCGCCGGCGTTGCGCTCGAAGGCCAAAGGGGTTCGCCGTCGGTCGACTTCTGCGCCAGCGGCGATGGCGTCGGCCGTGCGGATTCGCTTGGCGACATGATCATTCCATGAACGAAAAATCCGATAAGCAATCCCGCCGCCAGTCCGGCCGCGGTGAGGACCCATTCCCGTTTGAATATGCGGTTTTGCACTCGGCGAGCCGGCGAGGACTTTCGCCAGGCCGCATCGAAAACCTCGTCCATCGGCCGTCCGCCGTCCAGCGCCTGCTCGACGGCCGAATGGATCTGCTCGTGCAGCCGTCGGAACGATTCGAACTCTTCCCGTGCGGCGTCGTCGGCCGCCAGGAACTGGTCCAGCAGCCGTTGTTCATCGGGCGTGATCTCGCCGTCGAGATGTTTGCCCATCAATATGTCAAGCATTTCGTTTGCCATCGTCATGTTCTCGGAATCTTCACTTGTTCTTTGCCCGCCAGTCGCTCCTGCACCATTCGCCGCGCCCGCACCAGCCGGATCTGGATCGTGGTGACGGGCACATCGAGCGTCGCGGCCATTTCTTCGTAACTCATTCGGCCCTGACAGGCCATCAGCAGGACCTCGCGGTATTTCTCCGGCAATTCGCGGATCGCTTGCACAAGCTGTTGTGTGGCTTCCCGCTGTTCCACTTGTTCGGGCGGCAGCGCCGTTTTGTCGTCGGCCAGGGTGATCTCGCTGGGATCCACACTGGGCAACTGCCGGCCCTTGCGGCGATAAAACACCGTCGCCTCGTTCCTGGCCAGCGTCGCCAGCCACGGCCGAAAGCGCTCCGGCTCCCGAAGCGAGCCGATCTTCTCGATGACCCGCACGCACACATCCTGCAGGATATCGTCGAGGTTCTCCGCCCGCCCCGTATAGCTGTATATAAGAGCTTTTAGCCATCCCCAGTTGCGGCGCAGTAGTTCCTGCAGGGCCCCCTTGTCCCCGTGCCGTGCGGCCGCCGCCAGCGCCGCCTCATTTTGTCGTCCTGGGCCGGTCATTCTCGTTTCCACTATACATGATGCCCCCCGATCCCCCGTTCATACACATTATATACGATCCAATGGCCAAAATCCCCGGCTTGAACGATGTACGGGCGGATTTGAAACCCGCCGCTACGGATCTGGATTCAAAACTTTCTTGGCGATGGAGGGACGCTTTCCATCGCGTCCGGATAAAAAACGGCCGCAACGGAGTGCGGCCCTCCACAGAGCGGGGCCCTCGAATGACAATCTGGATCCCGCGCCAATAGTCAATAGTCGATATTCAATAGTCCTATCAAACGGTTTGTCCGCAGTTGTCGCAGAACTTGGCGTCGGCGTCGTTGAGGTGCTTGCAGTTGGGGCAACTCTTGTCCCTGGAATTCGCCTGCGAGACGGCCGTGTTGAACCTGCGGCGGATCCACGGGATCGACCGCGCCGAGTTCGGCGCGACAACCGGCTACGATGTGATGGATCTGTTTGCCGAGGTGATCGCCGACGGCGTCGATCGCGGCCTGCTGGAAGCCGACGACGCAGGCATTCGCCTCACCCGCCTGGCCCTGCCGATCGCCGACAGCGTCCTGTGTGACTTTTCAACAATTGACTATTGACTATTGACGATTGACTGCTGACGATTGCCGCCGACGCCACGAGCCGCTTTCTCATGCGTGATACCACCGCGGAAGGCATGAGGGAGGAACCCGGGCGCGGGGCCTCCCCCAATGGTCAATAGTCAATCGTCAATAGTCAAT
>PMBP01000429.1 GCA_003152975.1 Phycisphaerales bacterium
AAGCGGGGGAACATCTCGTAGCCGTCGTGGCTGGTCAGGCGACGGGCGACGCCGCCTTCGGCCGAGACGGTATAGAGATTGCCGGCGTAGGAAAAGACGATTGTGTCGCCGTGGATTGCAGGGAAGCGAAGCAGGCGCGCCTCGTCGTCCGCCGCGGATACAAAACCTACACCGATGAGAACCATTGCCAGAAAGACCATTGACCGCTTCATCGTCATACCCTCGACACTGTCCGATTGATTGATCCGTTCGATCCTACGCCGATACGCCATGGCGAACCATTATAACCCTATCGGGTATTTCAAGGCAAGACCTGACCGGTCCGAGGCAAAAATTCGCCGTCACCGTCACAAATCAATGTCCTTGACACCTTTTGACGACCGACCCCTCAGACCTCCGACACCGTACGACCTCTGCGATTATCAAGGGGTATCGGGATACCCGGCGAATCTGAGGGATTGACACCCCCATTCGAAAAAGTATAATCACCGAAGCTGAATGGAACTTTCAAAACGGAAAGGGAAAAACCATGCACGACTATAAGTTATCGCGCAGAAACTTTATCTGGTCCGCAGCGGCCCTGGCCGCCTCCGCCAAACTCCTTCATGCCCAGGAACGACCTGCTGAGATCATTCAGCCGGCCGGACCCGCCGACCGACGGTCGGTGGTTTCGGTGACCAACGGGGCAAGCCGGCGAACGAATATCTGCGAAGCGCTGACGGCGATCGAAGATCAAATTATGCCCGTGCTCAAGACCAAAAAATGCGTGATTATCAAGCCGAACATCGTCAACACCTCCAACCAGCTTGCCTCGACGCATGTGGACGCCTTGCACGGCATCCTGGACTTTCTGGGGCCGCGTTTCAAAGGACCGGTCGTGATCGCTGAAGCATCTGCCGGTTTCACGACGGAAGGATACGATCATTTCGGATACACAAAAACCGTAGCGGAACATAAGCCGCTCAATGTCAGTCTGGTCGATCTGAACGAAGAAGGTCTTTATCAGACTCATGCGATCTTAAACAGCGATCTTCATATGGTGCCCGTCCGTCTGGCGGCGCGGCTATTGGACCCCGAGGCCTTCGTTATTTGTTCGGCTGTGCTCAAAACGCATAACACAGTAATGGCCACGCTCTCGATCAAAAACATGGCCCTGGGTGCGCCCCTGCATAGTCCGCGAAAGGAAAGCCAGCGCTGGAACGACAAACGCATCTATCATGGAGGCGTACGACAGACACATCTGGACATCACCCTGACGGCCCAGCGGTTGCAGCCCTGCTGGGGTGCGGCGGTGCTGGATGGCTGGGAAGGCATGGAAGGTAACGGGCCCAACGACGGCGTTCTGGTGCCCTCCCGAGTCGCGATCGCCTCCACGGATTTCGTGGCCGCCGACCGCGTGGGCATCGAGGTCATGGGCATCAATCCGGAATGGGTGGGATACCTGAATTTCTGTGCTCGGTCCGGTCTGGGCCAGATGGATCTGTCGAAGATCGAACTCCGCGGGACCCATCTGGGGGAAGTGACCCGAAAATACAAAATGTCCGACGACATCGAACGCGAGCTGAAATGGATGGGGCCGATGAAGGAGGTCCCCGAAAAGCTCGGTTGACACGACCGCCCCGCCCTGAATGCATCCCGCCAGATTTGCAGGATAATCCGCCCAGAGATACTATAATGATCAATCAAGGGACCTGAGGGGCTTTTCAACAGCCCCACAGTCCCTATTTTCCTGTCTGGTTCACACCTCCACCCATGCGCCCGGCACGGGCGCGGGGTAGCGGCCCTGGGCATCGGCCTGTACGGGCGCGGGGCTGGAGGCGGTGAGCTTGCCCACATCGGCGCAGAACTGGAACTTCGAGGCCATCATTTCGTCCCAGGTGATCACGCGGCCCATGTGGACGGCGGCCCGGCCCATGATCGCGCCGAGGTTGGACAGCGCGGCGCGGCGGACCTCGTTGTGCGGTTTGTCGTTGCGGATGGCCGAAAGCAGCACATCCCACTCGGCCTGCCAGGGATTGACGGTTTCCTTTTCCGGACGCCAGGCGACATTGTCGCGTTCGGTGTGCTGGTCCTTGAAGATCATGCAATCCGGGGCGTGCGTGTCGCCGGAGAATTTGGCGGCGCATTTGGATCCGTGGACAAACGACGCAAAGTCGGAGGCGCATTTGGGGATGTAGCGGCCGGTGATCCACGCCTTGGAGCCATCGGGGAAGGTAAACTCGATCGAATAGCTGTCGAGGTTCNNCACTCGTCGATCTGGTGGATCATCAGTTCGATGAAGACACCGCCGGAGGACCACAGGAACTGGTACGGATGGCCGGGGCTCAGTTGCCAGAGCAGCTCGTTTTCGTTTTTGGCAAACGGCGGCATGAAATATCCGGAATCCATGCGGTAGGCGCGGATCCCCATGACATCGCCGAGGGCGCCGTCGCGGATCTTCTGGATCATCGCCTGGCGGGCCGAGGAGTGGCGGCACATCAGGCCGCAGGCGACCTTGAGGTTCTTCTTTTCCGCGGCCTCGCCCGCCTTGATGAGCCGATGGATGCCGCCCGGGTCGGCGCCGAAGTCTTTTTCCATGAAGACATTGACGCCCTTTTCGACGGCGTACTCCAGATGCACGGCGCGGAAGGCCGCGTGCGTGGTCAGCATCGCCACATCGCCGGGCTTGAGGCAGTCGATGGCCTTGCGGTAGGCGTCAAAGCCGAGGAACCGCCGCTCCTTGGGCACATCGACGCCGTCGCCGAGCAGGTCCTGCAGGGCGGCGTGCTTTTCGTCGAGGCGGTCCTGACGCAGGTCGGCCATGGCGACCAGTTTCACCGGACCGCCGGCGCCTTTGCCGGCTTCGGCCTGCCGGCCGGACTTGTCCTCCAGTACCAGACCGCCCGCCGACATGGCGTTGGCCACCGCACCCGAACCCCGTCCGCCGCAGCCGATCAGGGCCAGTTGGATGGTGTTGTTCTCGGCGGCGTGAACGTGCGGCAGCGCCACGC
>PMBP01000419.1 GCA_003152975.1 Phycisphaerales bacterium
CGGTTTGTCCAGATCCACAAGATCGCCGGAGCCGGAGAACACGGCACGGGACTGGGCCTGACCATCGCCAAGAATCTCGTCGAGATGCACCACGGTCGAATCTGGGTCGAAAGCGTTCCCGGCTGCGGCTGCTGCTTCCGGTTCACGCTCCCCAAGCAATCCCCCCTCGCCCAACCGGCTCTCGCTGCCGATCACGCCGCAAATCCCTGAATATCCTCCTCCGTCTCATGATGACTCCACGGAGATTGTTGAAACCCGGGTTTCCCGGATAAAAGTCCGGAGCATAATGAACCGGGTGTTTTGTAAGTGGGAGACAAAACTGCCGTGGGAAAAATCTTGACTGTTCACATAGTTTTTCATAAAATGATTGAACCTGAATCGAGAAAAGGGGGTTCCAGTGTCTAAATGGGAAATGTCAGCTTGGGATGGACAACCCTTTCATCGAATATCAGGATTGGGAGGTACCACGATGGCGATGGAAGTGATGAACTCGTCGATGAGCCGGCGGGATTTTCTGCGGCTGACCGGGGCGGGATTGGTGTTTGCGGCGATGGGATGCGAGTCTTTGTCGGCGCAGGAAAAACAGGAACGCCGGCCCAATATCGTGTTGATCCTGGCCGACGATCTGGGATACGCGGGGGTTGGATGCCAGGGTTGCCGCGATATCCCGACCCCGAACATCGATTCGATCGCCGCCCAGGGCGTTCGGTTCACCGACGGTTATGTGACCTGTCCGGTGTGCAGTCCCACGCGAGCCGGGCTAATGATTGGACGGTACCAACAGCGATTCGGTCACGAGTTAGGTCCTGGCCAAAACCTGAATAGCCCGGCGTTCGGGTTGCGATCGAGCGAAATCACCCTGGCCGAACGACTCAAGTCGGCCGGATACAAAACGGGAATGGTGGGCAAGTGGCATCTGGGTTCGGGGGATTCGTCTCCGACCCGTCGCGGGTTCGAGGACTTCTTTGGTTTTTACGGGGCCTCCCATTCCTACCTCGATTCCGCAGCCGATGCCAATGATAGGATCCGTCGGGGAACCGACCCGGTCGAGGAAAAGGAATACCTGACCGATGTCTTCACGCGGGAGGCGGTCGCCTATATTCGGAAACGCAAGACGGATCCCTTCTTTTTGTATGTGGCCTACAACGCAGTCCATCTCCCGATGCATGTCTCGCAATCGCGTCTGAAACGGGCCAAGTCGATCAGGGATCCGAATCGGCGGATCCACGCGACGATGCTGATGGCCTTGGATGACGGCGTCGGCGAGATCCTGCAAACGCTGCGGGAAACCGGTTTGGAGGAAAACACGCTGGTGGTTTTCCTGTCAGACAACGGCGCGCCGACGGAGATGAACACGTCGCAGAATACCCCGTTGCGCGGATTCAAGAGTCAACTGCTGGAGGGAGGAATTCGGATTCCATACATGATCCAGTGGAAGGGGCGGAT
Organism: Phycisphaerales bacterium; assembly: GCA_003152975.1. Classification (GTDB taxonomy): domain Bacteria; phylum Planctomycetota; class Phycisphaerae; order Sedimentisphaerales; family Anaerohalosphaeraceae; genus FEN-1350. Next base: position 1,447 of record PMBP01000419.1, read on the forward strand.
CCCCGGCGGACAGGTATATGGGGAACCGGTGATCTCCCTGGATATTTCGGCGACCATCCTGACGATAGCCGGCGTTCGAGATGGCTGGGAAAAGGAATTGGAGGGGGTGTGCCTGTTGGACTATTTGCAGGACAAAAAGAATCGGCCGCATGATGCCCTGTACTGGAGATTCGGAGCCCAGGCGGCAATCCGGATGGGAGATTGGAAACTGCTCAAGGAGGGCGACAAGCCGTGGCAGTTGTTCAACCTGCGCCAAGATATTGCGGAGGCCAAGGATCTGGCCGTCCGGGAACCCAGGAAGGCGGCCGAACTCCTGGAGGCCTATCAGAAGTGGGATGCGAAGAATATCGCCCCGCGATGGATATGGACATAGACGAATCGCCAACATTAGGTAAAGCCGACCGCCAAACCGAAGCCACGAAAATCAACCGTGGAGACCGGGAATGGAATCCGATCGTGTTCTGCCTGGAAACAAAAAGGAACGGAGGCGTATTTGAAAATACGCCGAGAACATATTTGACCGAGAACGCCGCAGTGGGGCAAAAGGGCCGCCCAAAACCAAACTCGTGTGAAATATCCGGGTTAAATCAGGATTCGGTATCCATGCCGATGAACCGTTCGCAGCCGACTTCGGACCGTCCCGAGTTTTTTCCGCAGCGACGCGATATGCACATCGACGATGCGATCCTTCTGGCCGTGCGAAGTCGGCCCCAGCGCTGTCTTCAGTTGTTCCCGCGGTACGACCTTGCCGGCCGACTGAATCAGCGTCAGCAGGATGTTGAATTCCCCCCCCGTCAGATCGACGGGATTTTTTTCCGCCCAGGCCTGCCGGGTCGTCGGGTTGATCCGAATCGGGCCGGCCTGCAGAACTTCCCCCGTCTCGACCGGTTTCGATTCGCCGCGGCGGAGCACCGCCTCGATGCGGGCCGTTAGCACCGAAGTGCTGAAGGGTTTGGTGACATAATCATCCGCCCCGACCGTCAGCCCGACGACGATATCCGTCTCGGTATCTTTGGCCGTCAGCAGGATAATGGGAATCGAGGCCGTCGCCGGATCTCGCTTGAGGGTCTTGGTCAGCTTGATCCCGGAAATATCCGCCAGCATGATATCCAGCAGAATCAAGTCCGGCCGTTCTTTCCGAAGGATTTCCTGCGCTCCCGTTCCCGTCTCGACGGTCAGAACCTCAAATCCCTCCCGGCCGAGGTTCATCGACAGAAGCTCCAGCAGGTCCCGCTCGTCATCCACAACCAGTAACTTCGTACTCATACCCGGTATTGTAAAGAAAGCAGTGCGATTGTAAAGGGTACAATTCATTTTCCGTTCACAGTTTCTTGATGTTCCTCCGGACCCTGCGCTGCCGGACGGATTGGGGTCCGGAATCCAGATTGGAGGGCCCCGCTCTGTCGGGGCCGTATTCTTGTCTTACCATAGGATGGGTTCGCAGGGGTTGCGAACCCATTGCTGCCGCCGAATTCCGCTTGTCGGGTTGGAATCGGCGGGGTACAATTATCGTTTCGTTCAGGCGAGCATGACAGGGTTTGTGTGAATCGGCAACAGGTGAAGATTGGCGAGTAAGTCAAAAACGCTCGGTAAGGTTTCCCATGCTGGCCGGGATTGGCGGTCGCTGGTGCCGGGTGCCGCAGCGGCCCTGCTCTATCTGGCGCTGGCGGTGTATCTGTACGGGCCGTATATGCGGTTGCGGTTTTCCGCAGGGGCCGCCTACGGGATGCACTCGGTTGCCGGGGCTGTCGGCTGCTTTGTTCTCAGCCGCCGCTGGATCAGCAGTTTCGGCGGTTCGCTTTTTGCCGGGGCCCTCTACGGTTTTTGCCCATTCATGCTCAGCTTTGCCGCCTACCATCCTGCCGCCGGATTGCCTGCCGCATTGCTCCCGTGGATGTTCTGCCCGGCAATCTACTACCGCGCCCGCCAGGCCAAGACCGGTGCTCAGGCGGCCGTCAGCGTCCTGCTGGCCGTTCTGCCGTTTATGGCGGTTGCGGCCTTTTTCCGCCTCAGCGCCCAGGCCGGGGCGTTCTTTATGCCCGTCCAGGTCCGCACCGGCTGGCAGCACGCCGTCGGCCTGGCCATACCCCTCTGGGAGCCCGTCCGCTTTTCGTTGAGCGTCTATCATGTCGCCTTGCCCGCCTTCGGCCTGGGCATGATGATGTATGTCATCGTCCGCCGCATGAGCGTCCTGATCACCGTCGCCGTTGCCGTCCTGCTCTCGCTGGCCGGCCCCGTCTTCGCCGTGCCCCCGATCTTCTGGCTGGCCGTCCCCATGCTCTATGCCGCTGTCCTCACCGGCCTGGGGCTTCAGGGCCTGGCCTGGGCCGGCGCCGCAGACCGCCGCTGGATCTTCGGTTGCACCATGATCGTCGGCGCCATGGCCATCCTCATGCTCGTCCTCAACGCCTACGGCAAAGGCGGACCTGTCCTTCGCGTCACCGGCCTGTCCTATTCCCTCGCCGCCGTCATGACGGGCTGCATCTTCTTCCTCACCCGCGCCAAGCTCCGCTGGAACCTCTTCCGCTGGATACTCCTCTGTGGGGGTATCGCCGTGGACATCCTCTTCTCCGCCCGAATCCTCGTCGATCGCTTCTTCTAATCCCCCTTGATGTACGCCGTGGGGTCACCCCCACCGACAGGGATGGCTGGAATCGACGCGAAGGTATAGCAAGGGCCAGCTCGGAAATCCTGTGGTAACTGCAAATGAATCGTGCCGACCGGATTGGACAAGGCGGCACGATCGCATTCGGTCGGTTCGAGATTCCATCCGGTTCTACCGGATGATACCATCCTCGTTCATAATCACAGGGTGATCGTGCAGGCCGCTGTCCGGTTCGGCGTTGTCCTTCTTGAGATGCATCAGGTCGCGGCTGGTCCGAACCAGCGTATCCAATTGCACAATGTCGTTATTTCCGGGCATGCGGCTCATCAGAATAGTGGTCTTCCGGCCAACATCGTCCAGCATGGCGCCTCGTGCCCAGTAGCTCTGGCGGAGGATCTCGGCGAACTCCGTGACCGTTGCCGCCAGCAGAAAATCATTCGTAGTTTCCTCGATCACTGGATGGATGCATCCGGCCGTGATGAGACCATTGAACTCCGTCGGCGCCAGACTGTCGGGATCTTTGTACCGGACGAATACCGTGGCCAGATTTCTCGCCGGCTCGTTGTTCCAAAGCTTCAGTTCGTACATCGCCGTGACGGAATGGCCCGGCCCGACCTCGCCGCCATCCTGCTTATCATCGCGGAATTTCGCGTCGGGCACATCCCGATTTTCGTACCCGATCAGTCGATAGCTGCGAACCGCGCCGGGATTGAACTCGACCTGGAGCTTGACATCGCGGGCGACCACCTGCAGCATTTGGGTCAGGTTCCCGCAAAAGATCCGCCGCGCCTCGTCAAGCGTGTCGATGTACGCATAGTGACCGTTGCCTTTGTCGCCGAGCTGTTCCAGCAGAACATCGTTGTAATTGCCCATGCCAAATCCCATCGCCGACAGCGTGATCCCCTCATCGACCTTACTTTTGATGAGCTTGAAGATCTCGTCGGGTCCGGTTTGGCCGACATTGGCCACACCGTCCGAGCAGAGAATGACCCGGTTGATCCACCCCGGACGAAAGGCCTGCCGGGCCATCTCGTACCCGATCCGGATGCCTTGCTCGGCGTTGGTGCTGCCGTTGGTAGAGAGAGCATTGATCGCGTTGAGGATTCGCCCCTTGTTGGACACGCCGGTGTGGTCGAGGACCTTTCGTCCGTTTGTGCCATAGACCGCGATGCCGATCCGGTCATCCGGCTGAAGATGATCCACCAGTAGCCGCAAGCTCTGCTTGACCAGTTCGAGGCGGTTTTCCGCGGCCATCGATCCCGACACATCGATCACGAAGGTCAGCACGGCCGGCTTGCGGTCGGCGTCCGACAGCTCAAAGGCCTTCAGCCCGATCCGCATCAGATAGGTGTTCGGCCTGTCGGGCGCGAACTTCCACGGCGCCGCGTCCGCATAGACGGCAAAGACATCGTTCCGCGGCGCGGGGTAATCGTACTTGAAGTAGTTGACGAATTCCTCGACGCGGACGGCGTCCCGCGGCGGCAGCACCCCGCGATCCAGATAACTTCGGCACAGCGTGAAGCTGCCGGTATCGACATCCGTCGCGAAGGTCGAAAATCGATCGTCATCCGTATCGACAAACGGATTGACGCCGTAGTTCTTGAAAAACATCGCGTCGAACGGCTCGCTGTTGGGCGGCGTCGTCCCCCCGTGAGCGGGGGTTAATACATTTGCTTTTGAATTCGCAACAATTTCCTTCCAGTTGGATGGATACCGTATTTCATCAAAATAGGGGGTAACTGGAGCGCTTCTGGGAATACTTTCCGACGGTGTCACCTCAGTATAGACATGGCGTTGATCGTAATAGGTCGGAAGCGAATTCTTGTAAGCTGACACTCTCTTGGATTTACTTAACGATGGCATCATAAACAGGCCGATCAATCCCGCCATCAACAGCACGCAGGCCGCAGTCGAGATTCGATAGATCCAATTGGCTTTCATGGGATATTTCCTTTCCATCTCCGGCTGAAGTTCGGCGGTCTTTTCGGCCCCGAGGACCTCGCCGATCAATTTCTCGGTGAAGGCCTCGCTGGGCCTTTCGGAGTCGCCGGCCAGTTTTACCAACCGGGAGATGTTAGAATCGAATGGTTCGTTGTTCTGTTTCATGGTCGTCGCTCCTCTCGTAGGAGGGGCTGAAGTTGTATTTGTTTGTCGCGCAGACTTATCTTGGCGCGATAGAGCAGGCTGTGCACGGCCTTGTCAGTTATCTTGAGCTGTCGGGCGATTTCCGGTACCGTTCGATCTTCGAGATATCGCAGGTGCAAGACCTGCCGTTCGTTATCCTGCAGATCGCTCATCGCCCTTCGAATCAGGATCCGCATCTCGTCGCACTCGAGCGCCTCATCCGGCAGTACGGCCGTATCGAGGGCCGCAAGGTGCCGCATCAGGTCGGGCTGCATTGCTTGGGAGTTCTTGCGTTTTCGCATCTCCAAAGCCAGGTTATTCCGCGCGATCCCCACGATCCACGCATCGACCTGGCCTCGCGACGGATCAAACTCCGTCCGGCCGCGATACGCGTCGAACACCGACTTCTGCGTCAGTTCTTCGGCCAGCGATGGATGAATCCCCCGCCGCACGAACATCCCGTAAATCATCGGGATCACCCGGCTCAGGGTCGTCCGCCACAGCTCGGTGTCGCCGCCGCTGCTTGCCATAGAGCTTCCGATCGGTTGTTGTGCCGGATCCATTTCTATTCCTCTTCGGGCCCGCTGTTCATGAGTATTATGCGCAAGCGCCGCAATTTACTCACTCTTTTTTTGCGGATTGATGGAATAGAATAACTGGAAAGGAATTCCGCCGGATTCTCAGGGTTTCTTCCCCTCCACCCGTCCGCTTCGCAGCGGATGGGCCGGTGAAAACGGCGTCGAAGGGGCGTTCTGAACATTCAGCCATGATGTGTGACGGATCCCGCCTTCTCCGGCGGTCCCATAGTCCCGCAGCCGCACTTTTTTGCCGTCGGCGGTGATCATCTCCATCATCACCATGGCCGACATCGCACCCTCGGTTGGCAATATCCGGCCGGCCAGGTTGGCCGCGTCGAACACCGGTCCGGAAGAAACCGGCTGGCCCAAACTCTCGACATTGACCCAATGATCCTTGGAGTCGGGGTTCTTTTCCTCCAGGATCGTCAGTTCCAAGGAATGCTTTCCCAGTTGAAGATCACGCCCTGTCCAGGCGAACGGTTCGCCGCGTTTCGGACCGTATTGATCCACAACGGCAATCTCTTTGCCGTCAATCGTCACCCGCGCTTTGCCGGCATCGTCAAACAGGAAACCCTTCCAGGTCACTGAGGTGCCGTCAAACGCCGTTTTGAAAACCGCCCCGATATCCTTCGACGCAAGGATGTTACCGAAGGATTTCCATTCCGGGTCATAGCGGCTACCTGATTCAGAATTCTGTTCCTCCTCATACACCAGCAAAAGCGGGCCGCGATAAATGGAAGTCTTGCCTGCGGATTCCCTCTCGCCTACCCAGTAATGAAACGACATATCCAGGTCCACCTGCACCCTGTCGCCGGATTTCCATTCCCGATCCAGCACCAGGTACGCGCCGGCCTTCACTTCGGCTACGGCCTGCCCGTTCACTTGCACTCGGCTGTTGGCCGACCAGTGGGGGATCCGCAGTTTCAACCCAAATCGCAGGGCCTTTTCCGGCGATACCGTCAGCACAATCCTGCCGTCCCGTGGATACTCTGTCTGCTGCTCGATCGCCACCGTCGTGCCGTTTAGCTTGGCGCTTATCGTTGATGGGCCGTACCAGTTCACGACCAGGCCCCGCCCGTCGGTCATCAGCGCCCAGTCGCTGATCATGCCGAATCCCCGCGGCGCATTGGCGCTGCAGCAGTTGATCTGCTCGCTGCCGGGACGGATTTGAAACGCGATATCTGTTGTGCTGGGAATTCGCACCCCCTCCATCGGCGTGTTGTAAGTGCACCAGGTCCCGGAACGATGCTGGTATCCGAGGACTTGATTGAGCGTGGAAAGCTCCAGTTCGTCGGCCACGATGGAATTGCCGCTCAGGCGCAGCATGTCCACGCTCATCGCGATCCAGGCCACCGTGCAGCAGGTTTCGATCGCGCCCGGATGATACGGATTGCCCTGCGCCTGCTCGCCCGATGAAAAGCCGCCGTTGTTGTGGCGGTCGAGTTTGACGATGCTCCACCAGATCGCCTCGAAGGCCTTGCGATATTTTTCGTCCCCGGTTATCCGGTATAGTTCCGCCAGACCCTGGATCGAATGCAGACTTTCCCACCTCGGCTTGGGGCCCTGGTAGTACTCCTTGCCGGCAAGCGCAACCCGCAGGTAATCGCCCGCACGATTGTCCTGAAACTCCTGGTCGGCGATCTGACGCGCCAGTTCCAGGTAGGCCGGCGTTTTCGTCGCTTCGTACAGCAGGCACAGCGAGTCAACCGCCGCATGGTTTTTGTCGGCCTCCCCGGTATCCACGATCCGTTTACCGGTCCCGAGAAACTTCCGGCACAACAGATCCCCGATCTTCACGGCGCACTGAAGGGCCTGTTTGTCCCCCGTGTCCTCATGCCACAGCAGCAGGCCCAGCATGATGTGATAATGCCCCCACGCATCCCAGGTGCCGCCCTTTCCCTCCAGTCGATTGTCCTGCGGAAATGGCCCCAGATATCCGTCGTCGGCCTGGACTTGCACCAGCTTGGTTACGAATTGAGCAAGGTATTTTTTCAGGGCCGGATCGTGGGTCAGCCGGTGGATCTGAACCGCTCCGGTCAGATACTTTCCGGCAAACTCCCCCGACCACGGCAGCAGATCCCGATGGGGCTGCTTGTCGCGATTTGCAAACATCTCCAAAATCGCCGGATTGCTGTCCGGCATCTTCAGCAGCCAGTTCGCCGTAATCGCTCCGATATACTCCTGTGCCACCCCGTGCAGATCATACCGTGTATCGGGAATACGACCTAGTGTATCGGCCTTCGAAAGTGTTGATTCCACAGCATACAGCGGGGAAAATCCCACGGCAACCGTCGCCAGATACAACGCAACCATTCGGCCGCCAATTGCGTGATCGTTCATAAACCCCAAGCTCCAGAAAAAGTGTTGACGAGTCTGATTAGGATGTCCGGATAGATGGCCTCGGATTCGCCGCATCAAGGGTAACGAGTGGAAACGGAAAGATCAAGATCCCGGATCAGGATAGTTGATCGTGCCGAACGGTGTTCGACTCGATTGTGCCCGTCACGGCCGGGTGTATTTTTTCGTCCCGGCAATGACGGCCTGGCGGGCCTGTGCTTCGTCCCGGCGGAGGGCGTCGTACTTGTTCTGCTGCGCAAGTTCGATATTGGCAATGAGCTCAAAGCCCGGCATGTCCGGCCGCGGATCGCGGGCCAGGTTGTCCCTCCCGGTGCAGAACAGGTCCAACGCTTCCTTGTATTGCGGGCTGTTGCGATCCAGTTTCTCCAGGCACGGGCTCAACTCCGGCCGCGTGAAACTGACCTGCCGCATGTTCTCGCCCTGCAGCTTCACCCCGGTCAGCGCCGCAATGCGTTCCATCTGCCGCTCGTCGATCGGGCTGCGGCCGAACGGCCGGTCCCGGTACGCCCCGGCTGCGTACTCAGGGTAGTAGGGGGCGTTGATATCGATCCAGGTGATGATACGGTCAAATCCCTCGCTGTCGAGCTTGACCTGTTGGTCAATCTCGGGTTTACCGTGCCCCTCGAGCAGCACCTTGGCAAGTCGGCTGGCGTGCGAGCCCCAGGTGTACGGCATCTGGACGACCGTCGGTCCGGCGCCCACCACCTGTACATACCCCTTGGCCCGAATTTCGACATAAGAGGTATTGAAACACACATTCAAATCGCCGGCCAAATTGAGCTTCTTGCC
>PMBP01000177.1:0-241 GCA_003152975.1 Phycisphaerales bacterium
TGGACTTCAGACCGAGACTGTGATTTTCTGCAGCCGCGACTGCCACAAATTCCGAATTTGGCGATGGTACATTACATTGCTTATAATAATTATACCCCCACGCCACAATGGAACCATTCGCCTTCAATCCCAGACTGTGACAACTACCCGCCGCAATCGCCACAAATCCCGTATTCGGCGCCGGCACGTTACACTGGCCATACCAGTTAAAACCCCACGCCATGACCGAACCGTTCGCTTT
>PMBP01000177.1:251-8961 GCA_003152975.1 Phycisphaerales bacterium
CACTGGCCCGTAGAATTATCCCCCCAAGCCACAATTGAGCCGTCCGCCTTCAAGCCCAGACTGAAACCTCCTCCTGCCGAAATTGCCACAAACACAGAGTTCGGTTCTGGCACATTGCACTGGCCCGTAGAATTATCCCCCCACGCCGCAATCGATCCATTGGCCTTCAAGCCAAGACTGAAACCTCCTCCAGCGGTAAACGCCACAAATCCCGAATTCGATAAAGGAACATTCCACGGATCTTCCCATGCCATAATCGAACCGTCGGACTTCAATCCCAGACTGTGCGTCCCCCCGGCCGCAATCGCAACGAATTCCGTATTGGGTGAAGGAACATCACATTGTCCATAATTGTTAAGGCCCCACGCCACGATCGATCCCGCCTGTTGCGCCTGCGCAATGCAAGCCAACAACACGGCCCCGCACAGGATTGCCCCGATTGAAATGACCTTTCGTCTCACGATGATACCCTCCGATTGTCTCCAACGCGCCAACCGTTCGCCGATCCGTCCGATCCCGATCGACTTGCACCCATTATACCGTATGGCCCGGCCGGGGGCAATACGAATGTGGGGGAACGGTGGATGTCGGAAAAGCAGATCCCTCCGCTGCGTCCCGACAAGTCGGGACTCCGGTCGGGATGACGCAATCGAGGATGGTGGTGCTACGACAAAACCCGCGAATCCGTTGGGAAACGCGGGCTTTTGAACTGGGGAACAAGGATTCGGACCTTGACTAAATGATCCAGAGTCATTTGTGCTACCATTACACTATTCCCCAATGGATCATCCGGCGGCTATCGCGGCCGAACACCTTATATTATATCGGCAATGGGTGCGGTGTCAATAGCGATTTTGGGCCAAAAATTCCGCGTTGGGGATTTCGGGAAACGGGAGGGATTGACGATTGAATAATGACTATTGACTATTGGACCGTAGAGCGGATGACGAATCGGGAGTCCTTCGGGTATCGTATGCTTTTATCTGGATTTGGGCTTTCGCGGGAATGACAACGGACTGGACAGAGCGAGTCCCTCCATCCACCTCGCAAGCTCGGTAGCTGCCACCCGGCGAGGGGAAGGGGCGGAACAATCAGGCCTGAAGGCCAGCGGCCTGGCGGAGGGCCCCGGCGGCGAAGATCAGGGGGTACAACCGTTCGGCGTACCAGAGGCGGGCAAAATACAGGCCGATGGGGGCGGGGTCGAATTGCGTGCCGTTGCGGGTGGCCTGACGGAGCCAGTGGGAACCGCGGTTGATGGATTCCAGCAATTTGTCGGGGGAAATGCCGTCGATTTTCGAGCCGGCGTTGATCCGGTGCAGAATCCCGGCCAGAGCCTCGACGGCGGCGCCGGTTTCTTCGAGGGTCGCGGCGAGGGCTTTTTGCCCGCCCCAGCCGCCATCGTCATTTTGCTGAGCGATCAGAAAGGCGGTTGCCCGCGAGACCCACCAGGCCGCATGGGCGAAAAAGCGTTCGGGGACTTCCGACAGGTAGCCGAGGACGCGGCCGGTTCCGAAAACGGGGTTGGTCTGGCCGGGCGCGGTCTCGTTGCCGAACCACAGCGGGAGCCAGGACCCATCTTCCGCCTGGGCCCGGAGCAGAAAAACCAGTGCCCGCCGCATCGCCTTTTCGACCCGCCGCTTCGGGCCCGCCGGGAGGTCGTCCACCCAGGCACCCCAGGCGGCCAGGGCGTGGGCCGTCAGGTCCGGTGCGCTGCGGTCGAATTCCAGACGGCCCCAGCCGCGGCAGAAGGTCGGAATGCCGCCGTCGCTATTCTGGACCCCCATTAGCCAGTCCATTCCCGCAGCGGCCGCATTCATGATCCGCGGATCGCGAAGGTCAAGGCGGCGGAGGGCCAGAATCGCACCGGCGGTATCATCGGCATCGGGGACGCCGCCGGGTTCGTTCGTCCAGGACCAGCCGCCGGGAGCGGCGCCAGTGTAGGGATGGACGCAGCGCTGTTGGCGGGCGAGGAGGCCTTCGGCGATATTTATCCTATCCGCCTCCGGTAATACGTCTTTTCCGATCGCCCGCACCGACAGGGTCGTCAGCCAGGTGGACAGATCGGTGTCGATCGGCCAGGCGCCGTCGGGCCGCATCGAGCGGATCAGGAACTCGACACCCCTGCGGAGAACCGGATGATCTGCGATGCCGATCGCCTTGAGCGACATTGTCACGAATGCCGTCAGAGGCGTGGCCTCGAGGAATCCGCCGCTTTCTGGCTGGATCGCCTCGAGCCGCCGCAGGGTCGGGCGTTTGGCCCATCGACGAATCATCCGCGAAACGGGATTGGCAGCGGGCCGGTGAGAGTCGATCAGTTGGCCGATGGCGATCAGGGCCGGCAGCGCGTAACTGACTACGCCCAATCGCATCCAGCGGAAGCACCCCTGCGGCAGGGCCGCCAGTTCGAACGGAAGCCGCGGGATCACCTGCCAGGTTTGCGGGTCCAGACGGCCGGCGAGGATGCACGACGCCAGGATCGGCACGGCGAAGGTCAGGTCATCGCCGTAGCGTTTTCGCACGGCGGCGACGATCGCGTCCGAGTCAAGCGAGCCGCAGGCGGCGAGGATATGCGATAGCGCCCGATCGACGGCGGGCCGGTAATCCGATTCATTTTTCGCGGAGGTAAATGCCGACCAGGCCAGGAGCGTTGTGCTGATATTGCTGCGGCTGAGGGTTGTGTCGCCCCAGCCGCCGTCGGAGTTTTGATGATCGGCCAGCCATGTCAAACCGCGTTCGATTCGATCGCGATGGGCGGCCGGATCGACGCGGGCCAAGGCGAAAACTGCCGTGGCCGTCGCCAAGGCGCTGTCGGAAAGACGACCGGTCCATAAACCATCGGTGTCCCGCTCGGCGAGCAAACGGGATTGAATGATTTCGGAAAAATGACGCATTTCCATCGTCATACAGCATTACTCCGAACGAAAGCAATCCAACGTGTGAACGATTTATCCCAGATGCAAGGTCTGGATTCCGGCTTTCGCCGGAATGACAGACGCGATACTGTTATTCGGTCCGAGTCTCGTATCACAGGTTTCCGAGGGCGAGCAGACCGTAGAAGGTGTACTCGCAGTCCACGGTCTCGTCCATCCAGTTGCCGCAGAAGCCCCCCAGCGGCTCCCAGAGGCTGTCGACGAATTCCAGGCACGACCGTTTGACGGCATCGTAGTCTGCCCGCACGGTCGCCAGGGCGTGGAGGGCGGTGGCCGTCGAGAGCAGGTCCTGCATCGGGGCGCGGGCCGTGGCGATAAATCCGCCAATGGCTTTTGTGCGTTTGAGCAGCCAAGCGACCTGCGGCTGGAAGTTGCCGATGCCCATCTGGTGAAGCGTCACGAGGGCCGCGGCCGTAGCGGGCGTGGAGCCATCGGGGGAATGGGCGTCGTTGGCGTAGGAACCATCGTCGCGTCGCAGGCGAGAGACCGATTCGACAAACTGCTCGGCCTCCGAGAGGGAATGGGCCAGGTCCTGGCAGGCGGCCAGTGCCAGAAAGCAACCGTAGGCCGTACCGTGTTCGGCGCCGAGACAATCGGAAAATCCGCCATCCTCGCTACGATAGGTCAACAGGTTTCGCAACAGACCCTGGCACACTGTCGGATCGAGGGGTTCATCGCCCAGGTCCGCCCAAGCGCGAATCAGACATGCAAGGTGGATATAATCCAGAGTTTCCCCCTCGCCGAAGTTCTGCAGGTACTCGCGTGCCGCGGCGCGGTCGAAGGTCCCGCCCAGGGCCACAAGCCCCTCGATGCCGAAGACGGTGTAGTAGAGGTCGCTGGACCCGGCGCGATCGCGGAATCCGCCGTCGGGATTCTGGTGGGACCGCAGGTACTCGACGGCCGCCGAGACCGAATCACGCAGATGGGTTTTGGCGCGAGCGGCCGCGCGGATCATATCGCTTCGTATGCTCATGGCAGCACCGCAACCTTCCGATGTCATCAAACAGCTTGCACACCACCCGCCGCAGGAGGGCCTTGAGGTCGCCGCAGGACATCTGGGCCAGCCGTTCGACCGCCCGGCCGCGCTGCTGCTGCATCATCGCCTCGGCCCGACTGACGGCGCCGAGATCCCACAGCCGCCCCTGGAGTTCTTTGGCGGCGGCGGGCAGAACGGTCCGGCCCGACCAGATGTCCTCCAGAAACCGTCGCGATTGGTCGGGACAATCCCGCAACCCGATCACCAGCAGGATCGAGGCCCTCACCGAACGCGAATCGACATGCTCATATCCAGCATAATAATCATCCAGATCGTCGCGTATCTGGTAGGCGATTCCCAGGGCATCGCTGTAACGCCGCAGGGTTTCCATCAGCGGCGGCTCGGCTCCGGCCAAGATCGCCCCGAGGGTCAGGGCCACCTCGAAGGCCGGCGCGGTTTTGCAGCGGAAGATTTCGATTACCTCGTCAACGGTCGGGGCCGCGGGCTTGCCCCGCGCGGCCAGTTCGGCCCCCTGTCCGATGCACAGTTGGCGATGCCCCCGGGCAGCCACCTGCAGCATACGGACGCGGCGGTCGGCGTCGATCGGCAACTCGGCCAAGAGCCGGTAGCCCTCGCCAATGAGATAGTCGCCGACATTGAGGGCGATCGGCACGCCGAGTTCGACATGCAGCGTGGAGCGATCGTAACGAAGGCGATCTTCATCCTCTATATCATCGTGAATCAGCGAGGCCTTGTGAAAACATTCCACCGCCAGACTCGCGTACCGGAGAGCCTGGGGCATAGTCGCATCGCCCGACAGGGCCTGATAGACGCCGGCGGTCAGGAACGGCCGGTGCCGCTTGCCGCCCCGCTGCATCCAGGTCAGGACCGCGTCGGACATCGCGGCATCCCGCCCCAGCGCCGCGGCCAGCGCGTCGGTTGAAAACCAGCCGTCCACCTTGTCCCGCAGCTCGACGGCATTGATCCTTCCGGCCGAGGGCTCCTCGCACAGGTACATCGCCTCCCAGAGCCAATCGAGGTCGAAGACGGTATCCGTACAGCCGTCGAAGAGCAGGGGAATCGCGATACCGGGCACGGCGGCCGCTTCCATGTAGCCGAATGTTTTTTCGAGCACCGACAGGCAACTGGCACCGATGACGGCCTCGACCTGGCCGGACTCGATGAGGGACATCACCACGGGCGAACCCTCGGCGATGAGGACCGAATAGCCCAGGGCCTCGGCCTGCCGCTGGACGGATTCGATGACACAGCCGCCACAGCCGGCACAGATCAGGCCGTACTCGTCGAACCGGCCCTTGCAGCCCTGCGAATCGCGGAGGCACTTGGGCAGCAAGATCAGCCGCCGCTCGAAGGGCACGGCCGCCAGGGCCGGACGCCAAGCCTCGTTGTTGACCACCACGGCCGCAAAGTCGATGTATTTGGCTGCCAGACCCGCGGCTGCCAGCACCCGCTGCGAATGGGCCTTGAGTTCGTCCAATGACAGCGGCGGAGTGACGCCGCCGGTGGCGACATGTTCGCGCGCGGCGGCCAGCAGGCGATCGCGCTGGGACTTCTGGGCCGGGATGTTGTCCTGCGGCGGGCGAACAGCTACATGGAGAATGGGTCCGTCAGACGGCATGTCGCACCCTTTCCGTTTCGACTCGCGCGGCGATGCGCTTCGATACGGCTCTAAACTGCCGCCGCCAGGTCGCGATTTCCGCCTTGCCCAGAACCCGCATCATCGCCCGCTTGATCCACGACACGCCCCCGGCCCGCTGGTTATCCCAGAATAATCGAGGGACATTGCGAAAATTGATTTCGTAGCACTTGCGGTACAGCTCCAGATGTTCGGGCCGCATCGTGTCGATCCCGAACCGGCGGCCGGTGCCAATCTCGGCGGCATCGACCGGCTCGTAGAAGATCGGGAAGATCACCACCCGCATTTTCTCCAGCCGATCGACGAGGGCCAGCGTCCGGCGGATATCATCGGGCGTTTCGCCGGGCAGGCCCAGCACCAGACTGAATACGCTATAATATCCCGTTTTTGTCAGTTTTTCTCCAGCCTTGACGATCAGGCCTTCCCACTCCTGCGGCTTAAAGGGCGCGATCTTGCCGGGGCTGTTGGCCGCGACGAGCTCGCCGTTGGCGCTTTCGGCCCCGAGGTTGACCCAGAGATATTCACTGGGCCGCTGCCAGGTCATTAGTCCACGGATCCGGCGAAGCTCGTCATCGGAGAGCTGCATGACGGTGCTGATGTTGGCGTGGTCGATCTGCAGGAACGACAGGCCGTCGACGGCCCGCATTTTTTCGAGCAGGCCGCAGAGGGCATCGACATTGGGGCGAACGCCTGTGCCGCCGTAGCGGAAAAAGTCCTCGCTGGCACTGACCACCGCACGCACGCCGGCATCACGATTGATCCGCAAGTCCTCGCAGATCATGTCGGCCGGAAGATGCACCATCGGGGTCCGGGCCATGCTGCAAAACCGGCAACCCCGCCCACATCCCCGTGAGAGTTCCACCACCCCCATGCCCGAGGCGCCCCGGATCGGCCGGATCTGCTGGGCCTGCGGCATTTGGCCACAGACTTGGCGCCCTGAAAGCCGGCCATCCATCAGTCCTCGGACCATTGCGAGCCCATCGACCTCGAAGTAGCCGTCGAAGATCGTGTCGATCACACGGTCGGCCGTTTCGTCGGGGTAGGCATTCCACTGCCAGGCCCCCGCCCCGCCGCCGACGACTTTGAAGTCGTAGCGCTGCTTGGCCTGTCCGATTTGTTCGAGAAGTTTACGCATCCAGAATCGCGTGTACAGTTCGCCACCCCAGAAGCTCGTGGTAGTCGTATTGCTCATGCCATAGCCGAGCGGATCGCTAGAGCTGACGCCGACAACCTTGGTCCACGGGCCGAGGACCTTGTCCAGGGCCTCCGGCGTCGTCACGGCCACATCGTCGCGGGAGAAACCGGATGCCAGAAGGGCTGACTCGACGCGGCGCAGGCCCAGCGGAGCGATCGTCGCGCGGCCGGACGCATCGGTCGGGGCTGCCGGGGATAGAAAATGCCGCATCGCCGCGGCGGGCACACGCGTAGTCTGCATGGTCGCGAAGATCCCTTCGAAGAGGATCTTGTACGACGCGCTGAGCGTGCGGTCGGCCACCAGCACAATCGCCGGCTTTATTGTATCGTTTCCGGAATGCATCGTATCCTTATCAAGGACAAGCCCCGCGACTCGAATCTATCTTCAATGTTTTGATGTCCCCGCAAAAATGAAGCCATCCTATCATCGAAAGGACTGGATTCCCGCTTCCGCGGGAATGACAAACAACATCCTGTCATTCTGTTAGAGTTTTTACATGCCAATCATCAATCTTTAATGAACGATTTTCCCTTTTTGGCCCGACGCAGGGCCAGCATCTCTTTGAGATGCTCCGGCGACATCTGGCCGGGCATTGCCTGGCAGGCCGTCCAGTTGGCCTCTGTGACCTCGTCGCCGTTGATGGGGCTTTGGGCGTATTTGGGAAACATAATCGCCGCGTGGGGACAAACCCGCGCACAGGCCGGACAGCCGGTCTTGCATCCGGCGGGCTTGGTCACCTGCACGGCCTTGTCACCGCCCGTCGAATAGACCCCGAACAGGCAGAAATCCAGGCACTGTCGGCAACCGACGCAGCGATCGTAGTCGAGCACCGGAAACCACGGCGTCCAGGCGTCGGGCTTTTGGGTTTCCCACACGCTGTCGCAGGCATCATCCCCGGCCGCTCCCAGCCCCGCCAGAATCGTCGTGGCATCCTGCGTCCGCATGTTCCAAAACCGAATCACATCGGCCGTTTCGACCCCCGCCCACCGCAGCAACCATCGCACCGCCCGCGGGTGGCAGGCGATCACCGTAAGCCGGGGATCGGCCGTCGCTTCCAGCAGCCGCGGATCTTTCCGAGCGGCCAGGCCGCACAGGTCCATCACGGCCCAGACCCCTCGACGAGCGGACAAACCATCCTTGACCGCCGTCTTCACCGCCTGCGGCACCGCATCGGCAAACCCGCATTGGCAGACTATAATCTCGACGGGCCCCATTCGCTCCCGATTCACTTGGAAATGACTATCACTTGGCCTTGATGTCAAACGCCATCAGGGCATCGCCGTGCCGAACATACAGCACGCCAGTGGAGATCACCGGGTGGGCCCAGTCTTTGCCGTCGCCCATCGGGACCTTGAAGGAACTGATCATGTCGAATTTTTCAGGCGTGGCCCGCACCAAAGCCAGGTTACCATCCTTTTCCTCGTAGCAGTACAGCATGCCCTCGGCGAAGGTGACCGATCCCTTGCAGTTCCAGTGGAACTGATACGACGGCTTGCCGGTCGCCCACTCGAGGCAGACCCAGTCGCCGTCGGCATTGCTCTTCCAGTTGGACCCGTAGAGGTAGCCCTCGTGGAGGATGACGCCACCGTGATGGTTATCGAGGACTTTGTCTTTCCAGATTTCCTTGACGCCGCTGTTGTCGGGGGCGATCTCGAGCATCACGCTGCCGCAATCGTAGCCGTTGGTGAAGAAAATCCGCCCCTGGTGATAGATCGGCGTAACGGGGGTGATATCCCGGCCGCGATTGTCGCCCTGATACTGTTTAGTCGCGTACTGCCACAGGATCGTTCCATCGGTCGCATCGCCGCCGAGGATCGACTCGGAGACGATGACACCGAGGATTTTCTTGCCGCCATGTTCGAACAGCAGCGGTGTGCAGTAGGTGCTGAAATCGCCTATGGCCTTGCTTATCCAGACGGTCTTGCCGGTCGCCCGGTCCAGCGCGATCATCG
>PMBP01000488.1 GCA_003152975.1 Phycisphaerales bacterium
ACGACCTGCGGATCGACTGGGGCTATGCGATTGTCGGCGTGGCCAAGGATGGATCGGCCACGGTGATCGGGGCCGAGACGGCGTGCGTGGAGGGTTTTGTCGCCAACGGCAAGCTGCCGGGGGCCGACGATACGCGGATGCCGCGGGCGGTGTCCGACGAGATGCCGACGATGGCGGCGGCGATCCCTCTGGGCAAGGTGGCGGCCAAGCCGGTGCGGGCGATGGCGATGCTGGCCTACGACGACGGGTATTCGATCAACTACATGGGCCAGAAGCTCCGGCCGTACTGGGCGCGGAAGGGAATGACGACCGACGCGATGCTGGCGGCGGCGTGGGGCCAGTTTGCCGCGATTGAGAAACGCTGCACGGCGTTTGACGAGGATCTGACGGCCGACATGACGCGGATCGGCGGGGCCAACTACGCGGCGATTGCGGCGCTGGCGTATCGGCAATGCCAGGCGGCCAACAAGCTGTGCGCCGACTCGGCGGGCAGCCCGATGCTGTTTCCCAAGGAAAACTTCAGCAACGGGTGCATCGCGACGGTGGATGTGATCTATCCGATGGCGCCGCAGTATTTGCTGCTGAGCCCGACGCTGGCCAAGGCGTCGATCGCGCCGGTGCTGGTCTATGTGGCGTCGGAGCGGTGGAAGTTCCCGTTTGCCCCGCACGACCTGGGGCAGTATCCGCACGCGACCGGGCAGGTCTATGGCGGCGGCGAACGGACCGAGGAAGACCAGATGCCCGTCGAGGAAAGCGGCAACATGCTGCTCCTGGCGGGGGCGGTGGCCAAGCTGGATGGAAATGTCGAGTTTCTGATGCCGTTTTGGCCGCAATTGCAGAAGTGGGCCGAATATCTCAAGGCCAAGGGATTCGACCCGGAAAACCAGCTTTGCACCGACGACTTTGCGGGGCACCTGGCCCACAATGTCAACCTGTCGGGCAAGGCGATCGAGGCGCTGGGGGCCTGGTCGATGCTGTGCCAGATGAAGGGCGACCAGGCGCAGGCGGCCGAATATCGCAAGCTGGCCGAGGAAATGGCGGCGCAGTGGGTCAAGGAAGCGGCCGACGGCGACCATTACCGGCTGACCTTCGACAAGGCGGGGACCTGGAGCCAGAAATACAACCTGGTGTGGGACCGCGTGCTGGGCTTAAACCTGTTCCCGAAGGAAGTTTTCGAGAAGGAAATTGCTTACTACCGCACCAAGCTCAACCGGTTTGGACTGCCGCTGGACAGCCGCAAGGCCTATACAAAGCTGGACTGGACGATCTGGACGGCGTCGATGGCGGCAAAGCAGGCGGACTTTGAGACGCTGGTCGATCCGATCGTGGCGTTTCTCAACCAGGTTCCACAGCGGAACCCGATGACCGACTGGTACGGCACCGACGACGGCAAGCAGGTGGGATTCCAGGCGCGGTCGGTGGTGGGCGGGGTATTCATGAAGGCGCTGACGGAGCCGTCACTGTGGAAGAAGTGGGCCGGACGCGACAAGAACCGGGTGACGAAGTGGGCGGCGTTTCCCCCGCAGCCGGTGGTCAAGGAGATCGTGGCGACCAGCCGGGACAAGGGGCTGGCGTGGAAATTCACGACGACCAAACCGGGCGACACCTGGTTTGAAGTGAACTTTAGCGACACGGAATGGAAAGAAGGAACCGGGCCCTTTGCCGCACCGAATACGCCGGGGATCCGCGTGGGGACGGCGTGGAGGACGGCGGATATCTGGATGCGGCGGAGTTTCGAGTGGCCGCAGACGGTCGGCGGTGAGGTGACGCTGCTGGTGTATCACGACGAGGACGCCGAAATTTTCATCAACGGGGTTGCGGCCGCAAAGCTCAAAGGATTTGCGGCGGATTATATTTCGGTGTCGATCCCGGCCGAGGCGATGAAGACCCTCAAGCCGGGGAAAAATACCCTGGCAGTGCACTGCCACCAGACCGGCGGCGGACAGGGAATCGATGTCGGGATGGTAACGATTTCATTTCCAACGAGACGATAAATTCTATTCGTAGAAGCCAAACTCAATGGCGGCGTCGAAAAGGGCGACGATGTTTTCGGCGGGCACGCCGGCCTGGATATTGTGGACATTGTTGAAGACGAAACCGCCGCTGGGCTTGAAGGCGGCGATGTTGCCCTCGACCTGGTCGCGGACCTGCTGCGGGGTGCCGAAGGGCAGGATGTGCTGGGAGTCGATGCCGCCGCCCCAGAAGACGAGCCGATCGCCGAAGCGGCGTTTGAGTTCGGTGGGATCCATGCCGCGAGCGGAGATTTGGACGGGGTTGAGGATGTCGATGCCGTTGTCGATCAGGTCGGGGATGTATTCGACGCAGCCGCCGCAGGTGTGATACCAGATTTTGGCGGAGGTGAGCTTTTTGATGTGCCGGACCAGGGCCTTCTGGCGGGGTTTGACGACGCGGCGATAGAAATCCGGGCGGAACAACGGACCATCCTGGCCGGCCAGATCGTCGCCGATCATGACCACATCGACGCAGCCGCCGACTTCGACCATGAAACCGGTGTAATAGTCGGTCCAGAATTCCAGCGTACGATCCAGCACGGCCTCGCAGAAGACGGGATTTTCGATCATGTCCATGAACCAGTGTTCCAGGCCGCGGAGGTACCAGCCGTATTCATAGATGACGCCGCCGATGCCGGTGCAGACAGCAAAACCGTCGGCCTGGAGTTTTTCGGCCTGGGCACGAAGGCCGGAAAATCGCGTGGGATCGTTGCCCCGCGGGAAGGGGTATCGCCGGACTTCTTCAATCGTCGCATCGGCCAGCGGGTGGTGGGAGATGTC
>PMBP01000382.1 GCA_003152975.1 Phycisphaerales bacterium
CTCAAGGGCCCCGACGGCAAGTACATCACGGCCGACGCGGGCAAGTTCGGCAAGGACAGTTTCGGCCATGCGCAGCTTGGCGGGGTCGCCGAGATGCTCAAGGCCGTGATTGAAGAGCAGGTGGGCATCAAGGCCCGCTTCAACAAGCTGGGCACCAACCAGCGGTCGGCGATGCACTTTGCCTCGCTGACGGACGCCAACGAGGCGTACCTGTGCGGGCAGGCGGCCGTGAAGGCGGCGCTGTCGGGCATCAACGGCAAGATGATCACGCTGGTCCGCGAGGAGGCGGAAGAATACAAGTGCAGCACGGGCTTTGCGGATCTAAAGGATGTGGCCAACGGCGAAAAGAAGGTTCCGCGCGACTTTATCAACGAGGCGGGCAACGGCGTGACCGATACGATGCTCGACTATGTCCGGCCGCTGGTCCAAGGGCAGGCGCCGGTGACCGTGGGCCTCGATGGCCTGCCGATCTATATGCGGTTCGAACGCAAGCATATCGATAAAAAACTACCCAAATATATGTAATGGAAGATCCGATGCAGGATTGTTTCGATATTCGCGGGAAAAGCGTCGTCATCACGGGCGGGGCAGGGGTATTGTGCGGGGCGATGGCATCCGATCTGGCCCGTCGCGGCGCCAAGGTGGCCGTGGCGGATTTCGACGAGCCGCGGGCGATCGCGTTGTGCAAGAAGATCGAATCGGCCGGGGGAACGGCGCTGGCCGTCAAGATCAATGCTCTCGAACGGGCGAGCGTCGAGCAGGCGCTGAAGACCGTGCTCGACAAGGTCGGCCGGGTCGATGTCCTGATCAACGGCGCCGGCGGCAATAAGAAGGACGCCACCTGCAGCCACCCCACGACCTTCTTCGACCTGCCGGACTCGGCGATCCGGATGGTCTTTGACCTCAACTGTCTGGGCACGATCATCCCCAGCCAGATCTTCGGCAAACACATGGCCGAGCGCGGCGAGGGCGTGATCGTCAACATCTCGTCGATGAACGCCTTTCGGCCGCTGACGAACATTGCGGCGTATTCGGCCGCCAAGGCCGCGATCAGCAACTTCACCCAGTGGCTGGCCACCTACCTGGCCCAGCGGCACTCGTCGAAGATCCGCGTCAACGCGATCGCGCCGGGATTTTTCCTGACCGAGCAGAACCGGTTCCTCCTGACCGACGAAAAGACCGGCGAGCTGACCGCCCGCGGCAAGACGATCCTCGACCATACGCCGATGCGGCGATTCGGCGAACCGGACGATCTGCTCGGCACGATTGCGTGGCTGGTCAGCGATGCGTCGCGATTCGTCACCGGAATCGTCGTTCCCGTCGATGGCGGCTTTTCGGCGTTCAGCGGCGTATAAAACCATAACCGATATTGATTGAGGATAATATGGCTCCGACCGATCCGGCAAAACCGCTCAAGGACCTCAAGCCGACGCAACACTATTTCGTGGGCATCGACTCCGACGGTTGCGTGTTCGACACGATGGGCATCAAGCAGCGAGAATGTTTTTGCCCGATGCTGGTGGGCTACTTCGGCCTCCAGCCCGTCGCGCAGGCGGCCCGCGAGTGCAAGGATTTCGCGGACCTGTTCTCCAAGACCCGCGGCGCCAACCGGCACAAGACCTCCGTCCGCATCCTTCGGGAGCTGTTGCCGTCGCACCCGATGGTCGTCGAGCGGGGCTTCAAGGTCCCGCAGTTTGAGGCCTATGCCCGCTGGGTCGATGACCCCAAGAGCTTGCTGAGCAACGAAGGGCTCAAGCAGGCCATCGCCGCGGCGACCAGCGACAAGGACAAGGCCGAACTCCAGCAGGCCCTCAAGTGGAGCGTCCGCGTCAACGAGCTGGTAAGCGAAATTGTCCGCGATATCCCGCCGTTTCCATTTGTGCGCGAATGTCTGGAAAAGCTTTCCGGCAGGGCGGATGTGATCTGCTGTTCGGCGACGCCCACCGAGGCGCTGGTTCGCGAGTGGCAGGAGCACACGATCGATCGCTTTCCGCGGATCATCGCCGGACAAGAGATGGGCACCAAGGCCGAACACCTCAAGTATGCCACCGAGGGCAAGTACGCCGCCGGGCATATCCTGATGATCGGAGACGCCCCCGGCGACCTCAAGGCCGCGCGGTCCGTCAAGGCCCTGTTCTATCCGATCAATCCCGGCGACGAGACCTGCTGTTGGAAGCGGCTGTTTGAAGAGGCCTTCGACAAGTTCCTCCGCGGCGAGTATGCGGGGGCCTATGAAGCCAAATTGATCGCCGAGTTTGACGGCACCCTGCCCGAAAACCCGCCGTGGAAGAAGTAGAGGGTTGCGATGGTTATCTCCTGTCAAAATGCGGAAGGCGCGGTACCGCTGGCTCAAGCGGCGCAGGCCGTGCGAAAATATTTCGCCGACGCCAACTATTGCGGCAAGCGAGTCCTGCTGATCGTGCCGGACAACACGCGGTCTGGGCCGATCGGCGAGATCTTCCAGATGATCTTCGAGGGGCTTGAGGGCCGGGCGGCGGGTGTTGGTGTGCTCTTTTCGCTGGGGACCCACCAGCCGATGAGCGAAGAGCAGATGTGCAAACGGCTGGCGCTGTCGGCCGAACAACGCCAGGGCCGATACGCGGGCGTGCGATTTTTCAACCACGAATGGGACAAGCCCCAGACCTTCCGGTCGATCGGCACGATTTCCGCCGACCGGATCGGCGAGATCTCCGGGGGCCTCTTTCGCGAGACCGTCGATGTCGCCGTCAACAAGCTGATCTTCGACTACGACGAACTGATGATCCTCGGGCCGGTCTTTCCGCACGAGGTTGTCGGGTTTTCCGGAGGGCATAAGTACATTTTCCCCGGCATCGCCGGCGCGGGGATCATCAATTTCTTCCACTGGCTCGGCGCCGTCGTGACCAATCCGTGGATCAACGGCAACATCGACACACCCCCGCGCAAGGTCGTCGAAGCGGCCGCGGCGATGGTCACGGTTCCCCGCAAGATCTTCGCCGTCGTCTCCATCGGAAACCAGCTCAAGGGTCTGTTTATCGGCGAGGTGGCCGAGGCCTGGCGGCAGGCGGCCGAGTTGTCG
>PMBP01000121.1 GCA_003152975.1 Phycisphaerales bacterium
TCCCGACGCCCGCTGCGGCAAGCCGCTCGATAACCTCCGACAATCCATCATAAACCCGGCTGTGAACCACCAGATTCCGCTGGTATTCGGCCCGCATCAGCCCCACCGCCTGATCGGCCAGATTCTGGTGGTCCGGCCCCACCGCCCGCGAGGCAAAGGTCCGAATCCCATTGCCGATCATCTGCCGACAGTCCGCCGGCGAATGTTCCGGCAGGCCCAGTAGACGCATTGCCGCGTTCATCGCCGCGCTCAAATCGGCCAGTGTGTCAATCAGCGTTCCGTCAAGATCAAAGACAATCCCTGCATATTTCAATGTAAGTCCTTTATCATCAATAGCTTACAGACGCTATCAATCGCGTCGGTCCCCTCCCCCAATAAAATTGTATTGTAAAGACTCTTTTTTCTTGTGGAAATAGAATTTCCCGGTTATAATGGTATCTGTGTCAAACAATAACGGGAGTCAGAGGAGCAATACCGATGCAGGTAAATCTGGTCCTTCTGAAAAAGAATGGTTCAACCAAGACCATCACCTTATCCGGTCCCATCACCACTGTCGGCCGCCAGCAGGATTGTTCACTGAGTATCCCCCTGATGAGTGTCTCGCGCCGGCACTGTCAGTTCGAGCTGGATAACGATTCGGTCACCCTTCGCGACACCGACTCCCGCAATGGCGTGCTCGTCAATGACCAGCGGGTCGAGGAAGCCCGGCTCCAGGCCGGCGACCGCGTCAAGATCGGCCCGCTGTTCTTTGCCGTGCAGATCAACGGACAGCCCACCACCGAATCCCTGATCCCGGCCGCTCCGGAACCTATTGCCGCACCCGAAGCCAAGGCCAAAAAGCTCGCCAAGGAATTCGCCGACGGTGATGACCTAGCCGACCTCGACGACCTCGTCAGCGGAGAACAGGGAAATACCACCCTGGACGCCCTCTCGGACCTGGCCGATGAAAAGGCGTAAACCTTTCCAAGAAGGTCAAGAGTATCATAATGACCCCCTTGATCTTCTTGACTCCCTTGATCCCCTTGGTATTCTTGGTCAACTTTAACATCTTTGAAGAAGATTGTCAATCTCTCTCTGACCGCAGTTTTTGGCCTGATTTCCCAAGGGGACCAAGATGGTCATCTGGCTCACTCTGGCCTTCTTGACCGTCTTGATCACCTCGATCCTGAACTCTGTAAGAATACCTGGGTCCCGGAAACCATTCAGGTCTTTGCTGAAACGCTACAATCGGATATACTCAGGATTATGAAACCGCAAACGAAACCGAATGAACGGGAACCCGTGAATCCTACGAACGATGATCAAAGCCAGCACGATCTGAAGGGCATGAGCCGTCAGGAGTTGTCGGAACTGGTGGTTCGGTTCGACCAAAAGCCGTTTTTGGCCGGGTATTTGTTTTCATTTATCCACGCCAAAACCGTCGCCGAGATCGACCAGATCACCCCCCTGCCCAAGCCGTTTCGCCAACAGCTCATCGATGGGGGCTATAGCATCTCTCGGCTGACGCTGGTCGAAACATTCACCGATCCGGATGGAACGGTCAAGTATCTCTTCGAGTTGCCCGACAGGAATCGGATCGAGTCGGTGGCGCTGTCGGACCGGGAGGGGCGGCGGACACTGTGCCTCTCGACGCAGGCGGGCTGCCGGATGGCGTGCAGTTTTTGCGCGACGGGCAAGTTGAAATTCGAGCGCAACCTGACGGCCGGAGAGATTGTCGATCAGTTCTACCAGGCCGAGCGGCTTGGCGGGCAGATCGGCAATGCGGTGTATATGGGCATGGGCGAGCCGTTTGACAACTACGAGCCGGTGCTGCGGTCGATCCGGCTGCTCAACGACCCGGACGGGCGCAACCTCGGCCAGCGGCACATCACCGTCTCGACCTGCGGGATCCCAGAGGGGATCGATCGGTTCGCCGGGGAGGACCTGCAGGTGCGGCTGGCGATTTCGCTGCACGCGCCCAGCGACGCGATCCGCAGGCGGATCATGGCTGTCGGGAAAAGCTGGACGCTGGAGGAAATCCTTGGGGCGGTCGGCGAATACCAGAAGCGAACGGGGAGGCGCGTGACTTTTGAATACTGCCTGATTCAGGGGCTCAACGACTCCGACGACTGCGCCGGCAAACTCATCGGGCGGATCACGGGCATCGATGCGGCCGTGAACCTCATCGAGTACAACCCCCACCCCGGCTGCGATTTTGTGCCGAGCGGTACTCAGCGGATCGAACGGTTCCAGGGATTGCTGGCCAAGGCCGGTATCGAGACGGTGATTCGCTACAAGCGAGGGCAGACGATCCGCGCCGCCTGCGGCCAGCTCGGGGCCGACCGGCTCGGCAAGAACAAGTAATAGTAAGGATACAATACCCGTTTTGTCAGCGATTCAGGATCGCCTGATGCGCCATTTGCAGGCGGTTCCACAGTTCGGACCACGGGGTTCCGTCGGTACGAACCAGGCCGCGGTTGGCCCGTCGCTGGGGAGTGTCGATGTCCTGCCAGGTGAACCAGTGCGCCCCCACGACGAACGGCAGGTTATAGAAATCCAGCGCCAGCCGCTGGGCCTGCACGGCCCGCTGGGTCTGGTCGGCGAGGGCCTCGTTCCAGGACCAGTCCAGGCCTTGCTTCTGCGCCGGGTCGTACAGCGCCGAATCGACGGCCGGCACAGACCACTCGCCGATGAGGATGGGCTTGCCGGTCAGGTCGTAGAACATCTTGAGGAAGCCCCCTTCGCCACCGGACAGGCCGTCACCGCGGTTGGCCGGATAGAGGTTGACGCCGATGCCGTCGTAGGGTTTGTAGAGATCCAGCAGGCGGGCGTCGGCGGCGATGTCGGAAGCCATGAATCGGTTGGAAAAGATCGGCCGGGCGGGATCGACGGAGCGGATGCAGCGGATCGTCACCTCGACATACCGCTGGACGATTTTTCGCTCGAAGGCCAGATAGCCGGCCATCCGCGGATCGTTCGGCAGGGTCGGGGCGGGCTTTTGCAGCGACAGGTCGGTGAAGGAAATGTAGTCGGTCTTCCAGGCCTCGTTGAGGCGGGCGATGGTCTGATAGCGGACCTGCAGGGACTGCACGAAGGGCTCGGAACAGGCCCGAGACCAGACCCGTCGGTAGAGGCGATCGTGCGACAGTTCGTTGTCGGCAAACCAGGCGACAAACCAGGGCTTATCGCCGACGACGGCAAAGGCCTTCTTCGCGGCGGCCAGGTAGGCCGACTCGAAGCGCGGATCGAACGGATCCGGGAAGCGATGGCCGTCGGATGTCCGATCGACGCCATCGGTCAGCCAGTCGAACTCGCCGGCCAGCGTATTGCTCTGGAGGACAACGAACATCGGCAGAGCCAGTTGGCCCTTGGCGATCAGGGCATCATTGACCATGGCCCAACGATCGAGGTCCGTCCAGCCGGCCAAACTGTTAAATCGGCACTGGCGGAGCTGTTCGGCGACCTCCAGGCCTTTAGGGATCGAATCGGCATCCGGCAGCGACGGCCCGACGGTCGCGATCGAATAGAAGGGCTGGCCGTCGGGGCTGATGAGCCACCAGACATCCTTGTCTTTTTCGAGGCGGAATGTCTTGCTTTCGGCAAACGAGCGGAACGGGCGAAACCGGGTCACCAACGCCGGCTTTGGATTGGCCGAGAGCGGAGCCATTTCGCGACTGATGGACAGGTCGGCAAATAAGACCTGACCGGCGGTCTTTTCGCCCAGGCCGAAACCGGGGCTGAGCGAATCGGCCCCGGCCGGGGGAACCCGAACCGCCACTTCGAACCGCCGCCAAGCCGATGACGGCTCCAGGTCGAACCGGGTCTTGGCAATCCGCCGGTCGCCCTGATAGAAGCTGACGACGACCTCGGCCTGGAAGGGTAGAAGTTTGTCGGTTTTATACCAGCCGCGAATCGTTCCGGTCGCCATCGGCAACCGCTGCTTGTATTGGTAGCGGATGCCCCACTGGCCGACATGCCAGGGCCCGACCGCAAGGCACTTGCCGTAGGGGGAATCCGAAAGAATCTGCATCTGCACGGCCTGGGTCGGCGACAGGTCGGACCGCCCCGCTTCCGGAAAGCTGGTCGGTAACCATTGCGATTCGTCGATGAGCAGCGGCAACGACTGGGCGGCACACACAGCCCCGGCGCCGATCAGCAACACGACCACCCAACGGAACCTTGCGGCACCCATATCCGGCCCTCGGAGTGTTCGCGTGCTCACGCCATCCACGGACGAGCGCGGGTTTTGTTCTTGGCGATCGCCTCTTCGGCCAGAGCCACATCCTCGGCGATCTGCCAGTCGAACATCCCCACGCAGGCGAAGTCGGCGCCGTTGCCGAAGGCGTAGTCAAAGCCACTCTGCGGTTTGATCGCCCCGGCGGCGAGTACTTTGTAGGCAATCCAGGGCTTTTTGACCTCCTTCATGAAGTTCATCGTCTCCTGCGGGGTCATGTCGTAGTAGTTATCGACCGCGTAGTTGTCGATGACCTGGCGGGTCTGGTCGGGCCGCCGCGCCGACCAGTAGTCGGTGTGGTGGAAGGTCTTCATGTAGAAATCGACGGGGATGTTGGCCGACTCGACGGCGACGACCATCTCCAGCGAGTGGCCCGCGACGCCGGCGATGGCGCCGTTTTTCTTGATGATCTGCACGAGCTGGTCGATGAGATCGACGCGGTTGTCGAAGACCCAGCGGTCACCCATGTTGCCCACCAGGTAAATCCCGACGGCACCGTAATCGATGGAAAGTTTAACGGGCGTTTCCAGGTCGTTGGGTTTGGCGTCGATCTGAGCGAGCCACTGCATCTTGCCGCCGCGTTCTTTCCAGTAGCGGTTGAACAGCTTGACGGCCTTCAGATCGGTGGGATTGATGTTCATGGTGATGATGCCGTTTTCCTCGCAGATCTGCCAGGTGTCCATGATCTTGTCGTCGGTGAAGTAGCTCTTCAGCAGCGGCGAGACATAGATCAGGTCGCGGCTGTGGGCGTATCCGCTGATGAGGTTTCCGCCGCAGATCAGGCGGCTGATCTCGACTTTTCCGATCTTGCCGGTTGACATTTTCTTTCCGGTCTTGACGGTTGGGGAAAGTGCGGGGGCATTCTCGGCCGCCAGCAGGGCCTTTTCCTCGAAGCTAAGGCCAATGGCCGCGGAGGCGGCGGTTGCCTTGATGAAAGTCCTGCGGTTGAGATCCTGGCTCATAATCCAATCCTGTCTATTGTAGGGTTATATATACCTGTTTATCCGTGCCACGGCCGGGGCCGCTGCCGGAACTTGGCGATCTTTTCCCGGGCGATCCGGGCATTGTCTTGGACCTGAAAATCGAACATCCCCACGCAGGCGAAATCCGCCCCATTGCCGAAGGCGTAGTCGAAGCCGCTGTCGGGGGCGATCGCGCCGGCCGCGAGCACCTTGAAGGCGATCCAGGGCTTCTTGATATCCTTCATGACATCGATGGTCGTCTGGGGGTCGAGCGAAAAATAGTTGTCGTTGGCGTTGGCGATCACTTCCACCCGGGGTTCGGTGGGCATGTTCGACCAGTAGTTCTCATGGTGCAGGGTCTTCATGTAGAGATCGACGCCGAGCCCGGCCGCCTCGACAGCGATCGGGACCTGGATGCTGTGGGCCGCCACGCCGACGAGGACCTTGCGTTTTTTGGCGTAGTTGACGAATTTTTCGATATAGTCCAGCCGATTCTCGCGGACCCAACGGTCGCCCCGCTCGCCCTGCAGGATCACCGCGACGGCGCCATTATCGATGGCCTTGGCGGCCCGGCTGGTTAGGTCGTCCTCGGATGGCTCGCACTGGGCCAACCACTGGATCGTGCCGTTGCGCTCCTTGCGATAGCGATTGAGCACTCGGACGGTCGGGTCGCCACCGCCGGCATAGGGGCTGTCGCAGGTGCTGATCATGCTGTTGATGCCCTGGCGCTGGCAGAGCTGCCAGGTGTCCATGATCTTTTCGTCGGTGAAATAGTGCTTGAGCAGCTCGGACACATACAGTAGGTCCCGCGAATGGGCAAACCCGTTGAGCAGGTTGCCTCCGCAGATCAGCCGGCTGATCTCGACGCCGCCGATTTTGGCCATCGGCATCGACGCCGGCTCGGCGGATGGCTTGGCCGCGTCGGAATCGGCCGCAAGGAGAGCCCGTTCTTCCAGACTGAGGCCCATCGCGACCGAGGCCGCGGCGGAGGTCTTGAGAAACGATCTGCGATTTAATCCACTATTCATGTCCGATATCACCGAATTCCAGGATCATCCATGCCACGGACGGGTGCGCTGCTGATGCTTGGCGATCATCTCGCGGGCGACCTGGGCGTCTTCGGCCACCTGGAAATCGAACATCCCCACGCAGGCGAAGTCGGCCCCGTTGGCGAAGGCAAAATCGAACGCGCTGGGCGGCGGGATTGCCCCGGCCGCCAGGGTTTTGAAGGCGATCCACGGCGTTTTGACAGTCTTCATGAACTCGACGGTCTGCTCGGGATCCATGCACCAGTAGTTGTCGTAGGGATTCTCGACGACATCGAGATTCTGGTCGGGCCGCCGTGTGGACCAGTAGTTGGTATGATGTAGCGTTTTGACATAGAAATCCGGCTTAAAGCCGCTAGTCTCGGAGGCGATGATTACATCGAGCTTATGCGCCCCCATGCCGGCCGGAAGGCCTTTGCTGCGGACATGGTCCAGCAGCTTGGCAAGCTTGTCGAAGATACCGTCCTTGTACCAGCGGTCGCCGATGACGCCCTGGACATAGACGGCGCTGGCGCCGTGATCGATGGAAGCCTGGACATTGCTGATCAGGTCGGTGGTCGAGGGGTGCCCTTCGGCGATCCATTGGATCTTGCCGCCCCGCTTCCAGTGTTTGGCGAAGATCTCCATGGGCTTGGCCGCCGGATCGGCGATGATGGTATTGACGCCGTTCTGTTCGCACAGAGCCAGTGTTTCGAGGACCTTTTCTTCGGAGTTGTAACGGCGCTGCAGCTCGGGGAGGTAGCGAAGATCGCGGCTGTGGGCCCACCCGCTAATGAGGTTGCCGCCAGAGATCAGACGGCTGACCGTCAGCTTGCCGATCTTGCCGGTGGGCATCGCGGCCGGATTGTCCTGAACCGAAGGCGTCGCCGTTTCCGCCGTCCGGGCCGAGCCCGGTACGGCCGACAATCCCGCTCCCAGCGATGCCGCGGCGGCGGCCGAGTGCCGGAGAAAATCCCTGCGATCCAGATTGGCCATATTCGATCCCCTCATTTGGGTTCCGTTCGGTTCTGCGACCCTAAACAACTCCTATTATATCGAAAAACGCCCCCCGGGAGCAACAGAAATCCATCCCCTCTACGCTCCGGGCCAGATCCGGTTCGGGATCATCTGGCCCACCCGGAAATCAATCCGACAAAAGAGACCAGGATCCCCCATTCGCCATACCGGTCACCCCCGCGAATACCGTTTGGCCATCGCCACAACGAACATAGCGGTTAAGACCATGCCACTCATGGCTTCGGCCATCGCAACCAGCCGCGTCAGAATACTGGATGGATCCGGATGAAAATCACCGTAGCCGACCGTCGTGAAGGTCATCACACTCAGGTACAGGCCGTCAAACCAGGCGGGGGAATATGA
>PMBP01000258.1 GCA_003152975.1 Phycisphaerales bacterium
GGCGAGGCGCTCAAAGACCGGCGTCGCCAGGTCTGCCTGGTGACGAAAGTCGAGACCCCCAGGCCGGCAGAGGTGCGCCAGGCGGTGGAGAAATCCCTCAAGGAACTGCAAACCGATTACCTGGATGTCCTCCTGATTCACGGCACGCCGGGACTGCAGCAGATGAGCGTGGAGCAGGCGCTGAAAATCCACGCCGAGCTGGTCAAGCTGCGCGGCGAGAAGCTCGTGCAGTTCCTTGGATTCTCCGCCCACGGCTACTTCGACAAGGCGTTGGCCCTGATCGCCTCCGGGGGATTCGACCAGTGCATGCTGTCCTACGGCTACATCCCGCGAGGGTACGACCAGGTGTGGTCCGCCCGGATGACCGAGCTGCGCAATGCCTGCGTGGCTAAAGCCCACGAACTGGGTACGGGGATCGTCGCCATGAAGGTCATCGGCGCCGGCATGCTCGGCGCCTGGTCGGGGGACATCGTACCGGGATTCGATCTGCAGCGACTCAAGCAATTGCCCGCCGCTGCCATTCGCTTTGTGTTGCAAGACCAACGCATCAATCTCCTGATTATCGGCATGCGTCTGAAGGAAGAGATCGACATCAACATCAAAGTCCTTTCCGGGGATACGGCCTACACCCTGGAAGACCGGGCGCTGCTGACGGAATACTCCGCGAAATTGTTTGACAGCGACTCAATCAAGAAGATGAAAGTTGAATAACCACGATCGGACACAATCCTTATGAAAACACGCATCATCCTCGCCTTGTTCCTGTGCATTGCTGCGTCTGGCCGGCCGCAAACCACCGCAACAACCGACGCCAACTGGCCGCAGTTCCGCGGCCCCAACGCCGCCGGTGTCAGCGCCAACGCCAATCTGCCCGACAAATGGTCCGCCACCGAAAATGTCGCCTGGAAGACCGATCTGCCCGGACGGAGCTGGTCGTCGCCGATTGTCTGGGGCGGCCGCGTATTCCTTACGGCAGTCGTAAATCTCGGCCAATCCGAAACGCCGAAGAAGGGGCTTTACCTGGGCGGCAATCGTCCGGAATCGCCCAAGTCCGAACATCTCTGGAAGGTGATTTGCCTCGATCTGGCGACGGGCAAACTGCTTTGGGAAAAAACCGTTCATCAAGGCGTGCCCCAAACCCCCATCCATCTCAAAAGCAGCTATGGCGCCGAGACGCCCGTGACCGATGGCCGGCGTGTTTATGCCTT
This sequence comes from Phycisphaerales bacterium, assembly GCA_003152975.1. Taxonomy (GTDB): domain Bacteria; phylum Planctomycetota; class Phycisphaerae; order Sedimentisphaerales; family Anaerohalosphaeraceae; genus FEN-1350. The sequence goes on from PMBP01000258.1 coordinate 1,209, forward strand.
GTTCGGCAATCGGGGCGTGTTCGCCTTGACGCTCGAAGGCGAGGAGGTGTGGTCCAAACGCATCGAGCCGCGCAAAACCCGCTACGGCTGGGGTACCGCCGCCTCGCCGGTGCTGCATGACGGACGGTTGTTCATCGTCAATGACAACGACGATAAGTCCGAACTGTTCGCCCTCGATGCCAAGACCGGCAAGGAACTCTGGCGCCTGGACCGCGACGAGAAGAGCAACTGGGTCACGCCATTCGTCTGGGACAACGGCCGTCGCATCGAACTGATTACCCCCGGCAGCGGCGCCGTCCGCAGTTACGACCTCGACGGAAAGCCGCTGTGGTCATTGAGCGGCATGTCGGGAATCGCCATCCCCACTCCTCAGGCCGGAGACGGCTTGCTCTTCGTCAGCTCCGGTTATGTCGGAGACAAGCTCCGACCCCTCTATGCGATCCGCCCCGGCGCCCGCGGCGACATCACGCTACAGCCGGACAAAACCAGCAACGAATTCATCGCCTGGTCCAATCCGACCGCCGGGCCGTACAATCCCTCGCCGCTCTTCTACGACGGCCGCCTCTATGTACTCTACGACCGCGGATTGGTGAGCTGTTTCGACGCCAAGACAGGTCAGGTTCTTTATGATCGACAAATCATTCCAAAAGGGTTGGCCTTCACCTCGTCGCCATGGGCGGCGAAGGGTAAGGTTTTTTGCCTCAACGAAGACGGCGTCTGCTTTGTGCTCGGCTCCGGCGACAAATTCGAGATGCTGCACACCAATGCCCTCGCCGAAGATGACATGTGTTTGGCCACCCCCGCCCTCGTCGGCGACCGGCTCCTCATCCGCACCGCCGCGCGGCTCTATTGCATTCAGTCCAAGGGGCAGAGCCATTGAATTCTTCCTATGCGACGATATTGCTGTTGTTCATCGGAATCACAAACGGACAACAGGATACGATCCAGTGGAATCAATTCCGCGGCCCCAACGGACAGGGTTATGTGCAGGCCGACCGCATTCCCGTTCAGTTCGGCCCGGAAACGAATGTCGTGTGGAAAACCGTTGTCCCCCCGGGTCACTCGTCTCCCGTCATCTGGAATGATCGCGTCTTTCTGACCGCCGGCGATCCGGCCGACAAAAAGCAGCTTCTCACCATGGCCATTGATCGCAAGGATGGCCGCATCCTGTGGCGGCAGGCAGTTCAGGCCGACACGCAAGGCAACTTCCATCCGCTCAACAACCCTGCCTCATCTACTCCCGCCGCCGACGACAAGCAGGTCTATGTTTATTTCGGGACCTTCGGCCTGATCTGCTACGACCATGCCGGCAACGAGGTCTGGCAGCGGAAGCTCGACACGCCCGAAAGCAAATATGGGATGGCAACCTCGCCCATCCTGTACAAAGACACCGTGATCCTGGTCCTCGACGGCGACAATGGCAAATCCCGCCTGCTGGCCGTCCATAAGGACAGCGGCGAGACGGCCTGGGAACAGCCCCGATCGTTGTTCAAGGCCGGCTGGTCAACACCCATGATCTTCGCCCATGACCATGCAGACGAACTTGTCGCGCTGGGCTCCAAGCGGCTGACTGCTTACGATCCGTCCAGCGGTGAGGAAATCTGGTGGGCCGGCGATTTTTCGGATGAGACCGTCGGCGTCCCGGTTGCTGGCGAGGAACTCCTGTTTGCCGGCGCCGCGGCCCTCGGCGGACGAGGCGACGACAAGTGGGATGCGGCCGCGACCTGGAAAACGACGATCACCGAGTTCGACCGCAACCACGACAACCAGATCCAGCGCGACGAAATGACCGAGGGCTTTGCCTTCATCCAGCGGCCCGAGCTGCCCAAAGACAACCCCGGCTACGGCCTGCCGGTCAACATGGACACGCTCATGCAAATCTTCGACCACGACAAAAACGGTTTCATCACCGAGGACGAATGGATGCGGACGATGTCGGGCTTTTCCGCCATCAGCCACCCCCGCCTTTCGGCCTTCCGCCCCGGCGCCAAACAGGATGCTCGCCCTACGCACTTGGCATGGGAAATCGATCGCGGCATCCCCGAAACGCCTTCGCCGCTCTATTGTCACGGACGACTCTACCTCATACGGGATAGCGGCCAGTTGACCTGCCTTCAGGCGGCCACCGGCAAAGAACTCTTCCGCCAGCCCATCGGCGCTCCGGGCCAATATGTCGCCTCGCCGATCGCCGCCGGCGACAAGATAATTATGGCCTCAGTTCCCGGCGTCGTCACCGTCATCCAAATCGACGACCAATTGAAAGTCCTGGCCCGGAACGATTTCAAGGAGAAGATCTTCGCCACCCCGGCGGTTGTTGATAACAAAATCTACCTGCGGACGGCGGGGCATCTCTATGCCTTGGGCCGGTAATCGTCATTGAAAATCGAAGAGGTTGTACTGGCGGATGGATTTTTCACCGTTTAGCGCGTAATTTTCAGCCGGCTTGCGCGTCTGAAGAATTGAACTTGCGTTGTCCCCCGTAGGACAGTATGATTTTGCATTCTGTCCGGAGGCGTTTTTCGGGGTGACGATCGGCGGAAAATCGAATCATCGGTGCATCAGGAAAGGAATGGGCGTGCGTAAATATTTCAAGACCACGATCTTCATCGTGATCGTGTTGACGGCGATCGCATCGGTGATCGCCAAACCCATCATTCGCAAATTCACGGTCAAAGTCGAACCCACGGCGGTCCGGATCGAAGAGGTCAAGCCCGGCGACCTGACCGAATTCATCACCGCTCCCGGCGAGATCGAGCCCAAAACCAAGGTCAACATCAGCGCCAAGGTCGCCGCGCGGGTGATCGAGCTGCCCTATGAAGAAGGCACCGTCGTCACCGCCGGCAATCCCAATGCCAACCCGCCGGTGCCCGCCTCGGTCCTGATCCGCCTGGACTCCAAAGACATCGAAAGCCGCCTGCGTTCGGTTGAGGCCCGCTACAAGGCCCAACAGGCGCAGCTCGAGGTATCCAAAACGACCATCGCCGCCCAGAAGGCCAACCTTGTAGGTACCAAGGCGACGCTGGCCCAGGCCCAGCGGGATTTCGAACGCCAAAAACAACTCCTGGCCACCAAGGACATCAGCCAGAGTATCTTCGATCAGGCCCAGCAGAAGCTCGATGAATTCACCGCGCAATTTACCGCATCAGAACAGAATATTGTAGCTCTTGAACAGGGCCTTCTCGTCGCGCAGCACAATCTGGAAAGCGGGGCCGCCGAAATCGAAGAGGCCAAGGAGGCCGTCGGCTACACCACCATCCGCTCGCCCCTGGACGGCACGATCACGCGAACCAACGCCAAGGTCGGCGAGGTCGTCATGACCGGCACGATGAACAACCCCGGCACCATCATCATGGTCGTCGCCGACCTGGCCAAGATGCTGCTGGTCGCCCAGATCGACGAATCGGACATCGGCAAGGTCAAGCTCGGCCAGGAAACCGAAATCCGCGTCAAGGCCTTCTGGGACGAAAAGTTCAAGGGCGTCGTCGAAAAAATCGCCCTGACCAACGACTCGTCCGTCACACGGACCAAGTATTACCGCACCGAAATCCTCATGCAGGGCGATGTCAAGAAACTCTACTCCGGCCTGACCGCGGATGTGGATATTTTCACCAACAAACACGAAAAGATCATCAAGGTCCCCAGCCAGTCGGTCCTGGGCCGCAAGGTCGATGACCTGCCCCTGGCCATCCGCGAGAACAACCCGGATGTCGATACCAACAAGAACGATGTCATGGTCGTCTATCGCATCATCGACGGCAAGACCGTCGTCACGCCCGTGACCATCGGCCCCGGCGATATGACCCACATCATCATCAAATCCGGCCTCAAGGAAGGCGACCAGCTCGTCGTCGGTCCCTACAAGATCCTCGAAGGCCTCAAGCACGACCAGCCCGTCCGGGACGAACGCGAGGTCGAAAAGGAAAAGAAAGAAAAGGAACAGAAGGGCAAAGCCGCCGACAAGTCCAAACCGCTGAAAGTGGAGACCAAATCGTGACAATCGATCCGGTCACCATTCGGCTTCGGGATGTCCATCGGTATTACACCGTCGGCGCCGAAACCATCCGCGCCCTCAACGGCGTGGACCTGGAGATTCGCCGCAACGAGTATGTCGCCATCAT
>PMBP01000212.1 GCA_003152975.1 Phycisphaerales bacterium
TGAGCACCGACAGGAACGGGGCGGGCATCCGATCGGCGTACGATCGCTCGATGATACGGTTGCCGGCGATCTTGATGTCGAGGAAATGCTGCAATTGGCGACGGAAGGCCTCGAAGAGCTGCTCGTAACTGCCGAAGGAATCGGCCGGGCCGGTCTGGAGGCCGATCTGTTTGCGGGTCTCTAGATCGACGCCATTGTGGAGCGTTAATTCGAGAACCTTGACGAGGTTGAAGTAGCCGGTNNTAGCCGGTGAGGATGTAGGCCTCTTTGCCGAAGGCGCCCACCTCAACGCAGCCGGAACAGCCGCCGGCGCGGGCGTCCTCGAGGGTCTTACCCTGGCGGAGCTGCTCGGCGACGACGGCGTCTGCGTTGAAAATCGACGGGAAGCCGTGGCCGCAGCGGACCACGCGAAGGGCGTGCTTGAGGAAGGCGTCGGGGCTCTTGCGGGAAAGCTGGATATTGGAGCTGGGCTGCAGGAGGTGCATATCCTCGACAATGTCGAGCAGGATATGCGAGACCTCGTTGACGGCGTCGGAGCCGTCGGGCAGCAGGCCCCCGATGTTGATGTTGGCAAAGTCGGTGAAGGTGCCGCTCTCGGCGGCGGTCACGCCGACCTTGGGCGGGGCGGGATGGTTGTTGAACTGGACGAAGAAACACTCCAGCAGTTCACGAGCGGATTCGGGGGAGAGCGACCCGTCGGCTAGGCCGCGGGTGTAGAAGGGCAAGAGGTGCTGGTCGAGGTGACCGGGATTAAAAGAATCCCAGCCGTTCAGCTCGGTGATCACTGCCAGATGGCAGAACCAGTAGTATTGCAGGGCTTCGTGGAAATCGCGAGGGGCGTGGGCGGGGACATGCGTGCAGACGGCGGTGATCTTTTCCAGTTCGGCGCGGCGTTTGGGGTCGGCGGTTTCGGCGGCCAATTGGCGGGCGAAGTCGGCGTGGCGACGGGCGAAGAGAATGACGGCGTCGCAACTAATCGACATGGCCTTGAGCTGGTCGCGCTTAACCAGGGCCTGCGGATCATTAAGAAAATCGAGCCGGTCGATGGCGTCGGCGATATCTTTCTGGAAGTCGAGCATTCCCTTGCGGTAGATCTTGTCGTCGAGGACNNGTGTGGCCGGGGGCGCGTTGCTCCATAAATTCGGTGAAGATGCCGGCATTGTAGGCATCATGCCACTCGGGTGCCAGTTCGGCGAACAACCGCGTTCGCATATTGCGGCTGGACCAATAGGGGATGACCTTGTCGGCGTAGATCGTCAGGCAGTCGTCATCGACGAGGTAACGGGTCTTGGGGCGGGTGCCGAGGATCCGCAGGTCTTCCAGCGAGTGGCAGGTCAGTTCGGGGTAGGTGGGCACCAACTTGGGAGCGGGACCCCGCTGGCCGACAATTAATTCGTCTTCTCCGATGTAGATTGTCTTGTGTTCGCAGAGATGGAGAAACGACTTGGCCCGCATGATCGGGACCGGATAGAGGCCGTCGTTGGCGGCGTAGAACTCAGTCATCAGCCGCGCCCGTTCAGGACTGATCCGCGGGATGGCATCGAGACTTTGTTTTCGCAGGCGGGCGGTTCGTTCGTTCATGCGTTAACCTCCGATGGTAGCGACAAGCCCGCGGGCGGCAAACCGCTGACGCAGGGATTCCATGTATTCCGGGTTTGGTTGTTCGGTATTTTCAAGAGGATATGGCTTACCGAGCCGTTTGAATTTGGCGGCGGCGGTTTTGTGATAGGGCAGCAGGCACACTTGACGGATTGCGGGAAGTGTCGCGGCCAGGTCCGCGATGGCGTCGAGATTGGCCGGGTCGTCGGTGATGGCCGGGATGATCGGGATCCGCAGCCAGAGATTCCGGTGAACCTTGGCCAGCGTCGTCAAGTTCTCCAGAATCAGCCGGTTGGATACGCCGGTGTAGCGGATGTGCGTTTGGTCGTCCATCAGCTTCAGGTCAAAGAGGAACAACTCGGTCAGCTCGGCCAGCGAGAGGAGGTCTTCCTGCCGGCCAAAGCCGGAGGTATCGACGGCGGTGTGGATGTCCTGATCCCTGCAGCGGGAAAGGAGATTCCGGACGAAGGGGGCCTGGGACAACGGCTCCCCGCCGGAGAACGACACGCCTCCTCCGGAGTCGTTGTAGAAGATGCGGTCTTTGAGGATTTCTGTCATAACCTCGGTTTCCGTCATTTCCCGGCCGATCACTCGCCGCGAACCGGTGGGGCAAACCGGAATGCAAGCCCCGCAATGACAACATGTTATCGTTTTTGTCTCGTCCGCCTCGGCCGCAAGCGTCGACTTACAGGCGGGGCATATCAACCGGCACCGGCCGCAGTCGATGCAGCCGTCGTAAATCACCACCTGCGGCTGGGTCTCCAACCCTTCCGGGTTGTGGCACCACCAGCAGCGAAGGGGGCATCCCTTCAAGAAAACGGTGGTCCGGATCCCGGGCCCATCGTGCACGGAATACCGCTGAATGTTGAAAATTACGCCCTTTTGAGCAGGTTGTTCAGGCCGAAAAGTCATAAAATCTGAGATTATTATAACGAAAAGGGCTTATCGAATACAGGGAAATGGTGCCGGTGTTAATATGGGGAATCTTTGCGGGATTGCTCGGATAGGATCATTTCCTCCAGTTGCTGGGCTGTGGAGGGGAAAGCGGGGCCGAGAATCGCGCAACTGCTTTCTGTAACGACAGTTACATCCTCGATGCGGATACCGCCGAAATCACGCCATGCCTGAAGTGCGTCATAATTGATGAAGTCGCGGCATTGGTTGCGGGCCTGCCAGCGGTCGATCTGGTCGGGGATGAGGTAGATGCCGGGTTCGACGGTGACGACAAATCCGGGCTGGAGGGCCTTGGCCAGACGGAGGGACCGCCAGCCGAAGGTGGGATTGCGGCGGATGGTGTCGGTGTAGCCGACGAAGTCTTCGCCGAGGCCCTCCATGTCGTGGACATCCAGGCCGAGCATGTGGCCCAGGCCGCACGGGAAAAAGAGGGTGTGGGCGCCAGCCGCGACGGCCTGGTCGGGGTCACCCTTCATCAGCTCCATCGCAGTCATGCCCCGGGCCAACTCGACGCAGGCAAGGCGGTGGACTGCGCGGAACTCGACGCCGGGCTTCATCGCGGCGATGGCCGCTCGCTGGGCACGGTGAACGATTGCGTAGATATCCTTCTGGCGGGCCGTGAAGCGACCGCCGACGGGCAGGGTGCGGGTGATGTCGCCGGTGTAGTGCAGGGGGGTTTCGCCGCCGATATCACAGACGAGCAGATGGCCGGGCTGCAGAGTCTCGGTGCACACGCGATTGTGCAGGACTTCGCCGTGGGTGGTGACGATCGAAATGAAACCCGGCATGCCGCCGTGCCATCGGCAGGCGTGATCGACGGCCGCGACGACCTGGTATTCGCGGATACCGGGGCGGGCGACGCGGGCGGCGGCCCGTTGCATGGCATGGGTGATCTCGACGGCGGATTCGATCTGGCGAATTTCATCGGAGGACTTGATGGAGCGTTGTTCGACGACGGCGCGGATTAGCGGCTCGGAGCACTGATTCGGGATTTCATCGATAGGAATATCCAACAATCGGTGGAGCTGAATCGCGGTCTCCGGCCGGCAGGGGGGTAGGGTGTGGATCATGCGGCCCTGCTGTCGAGCTTGTCGGAGGATCTGCGGCAGTTGCTCGATCTGCATTGTGGACGAAATGCCGACCTGTTCGGCCTGCTCGCGAATTGTTGGTAGTGGGCCGGTCCAGACAATCGAGTCCTCCGTCGGGTCGGAACCGAAAACGATTTCGGTTCCGCTGTCGGCATCGAGGACCGCGGCCATGCCGGGCTGATCGAGCCCGACAAAATAAAGAAAGCTGGTATCCTGATGAAAGGGATACGGATTGTCGACGTAATTCATCGGGGCATCGAGATGGCCGGGCAGCAGAATCAGGCCGGAACCAATCTGCGATATCAGCCGGCGGCGACGATTACGATAAACCTCTGCATGAAACATGGATGGATCACTTCAGGAATTGTTCGACGAAATACTTGGCCGTCAGCGGCTCGCCCGTGGCGCGGCGGATGGTCTCGTTCCAAGTGTATTTGGCGCCGGGCCCAAAAACCTTGTCGCGGAAAAATTTTCCGATCCGCGGATCGCCGACATAGCCGGGCTCTGAGCCGGCGGGCAGCTTGAGCACGGACTGAATCAGAGCATGGTCAAACTGCGAGGCCAGCAGCTCGCCGAGCATGTAGTTATGGTAGTAGCACGGCGCGGTCGTAAAGTGCAGCTTGGAGGCCCAGCCCGCGTCGGGCTTGCCGGGCGGACGGCGCATGAACTGATACTTCTCGACCAGGTCCCACCACAGCGTGTTGAGGTCCTGCTCCGGATCGGCGTACAAGGCCTTCTCGAAGTTCCACATGACCAGTGCCCAGCGGGCAAAGAGGATCTCCTGGAACTGGAAGTACTTGCGGGTGACCGGTTCGATCTGCTTGCGCTGCTCGTCGGAAAGATTGAGCATCGCCTGCATCCACGCCGGATTGCGGCTGAGCCGCCCGAAGAACATCGCAACCGACTCGGTCATGAAGCTGTGGGCCGGTTCGCGAAGCAGCCAGCTTTCGCGGCGGTCGTGGTACTTGCTGTAGAGGGCGTGGCCGACTTCGTGCAGGAGGGTCTCCATCCATCGCTCGGTATTTTGGAGATTAGCCAGCACGCGAACATCCCCCTTGCGATCGATGTCGGTACCGTAAGCGTGGGGATACTTGCCCTCGCGGTCATAGAGGTCGCTGCGGGTGATGATGTCATCGACGGGCAGATCGACGCCCGCATAGTAGTCGATTGTCAGTTTCTTGACATCGCGGTCTTTGTAGAAGGCGTCCAGGTCAATGCCATAGATCAGCGGCGTCCGCTGAAAGAATGGATCGTGATAATGCCACGGCATCAGCTCGCCGACGCCGATCCCATACCAAGCCGCCAGCGCTACATCCAACTCTTCCTTCATTTTCCGATACGGTTCGCGGGTCAGATCGTCAATCTCCTGAAAGATGCGATCCAACTCGGCGACATCCTGTTCGCCGGTGACGATCGTCATCTCGTGGAAATTCGTAAAGCCGAGCTGCTTTGCCGCCCGATTCCGTAAGCGGATCAGTTTGAGAAAATCGTCGAGGATCGCGTTGCCGACCTGCTTGCTGGCCTGCCACGCCTGCTGTCGCTTGGGCGTATTCTTCTCCAGCGTCATTAGGTCGTAGATCTCGCTCATGGTGACCTTGCGACCGTCGATGGTCCCGCGGTAATTGTTGTAGTTTTCCTGCACGCGGGTATCGAGTTCCACGATCTGCCGCATCAGGTCTGCCGGGATCTGGTTGCTCAGGTAAGCCAGGTAGAGCTTGTCGATCTGACGAGCCAGAATGGGGTCCTTGAGACCGGCGGTCCGGAAGGCCTTGACGCGCTTGAAGTCCTCGGGGTTTTGATAGACCTGCCGGAGCTGGACCTGGAGTTGCTCGAATTTCTTGAAATCCTCCGATTTTCCGATGGTCGTCGCGTCCCAATAGGCCCGGTTAATCTGAGTGGAAACCGGTTCGACCTGCGCGATGTGTCGGTCAATGAAGGCCTGTGCCTGCTGATCGGCGGCCGGGCCCTGGCATCCGGCCAGCAACACCGCCAACAGGGCGATCAAGGATAAGATGGTTGTTTTCATAGCGATATCCGATTAAATGGTTATTATTTTACATCTTTCATCAGTGACTTGATAGGCTTGGTGAAGACCAGGGACAAGCCCCCGACTCCCAGCGCCATGATAACGATTTGAAGATACCGGGCCGACATCTGGGCGGCCGAGTCCGTGCTGACCTTTCCGGCCACCAGCCCCGCGATCAGATTGCCCAGCGAGGTTGCCAGAAACCAGATGCCCATCATCTGCCCGACCAATCGGCGGGGTGCCAGTTTGGTCACCGAACTGAGACCGACGGGACTTAGGCAAAGCTCGCCCAGGGAGTGAAAGAGGTAGGTGGCAATGAGCCAGGTGGGCCAGACTTTCCCGCCGTCGCCGACCAGCTTGGACGCCGCGGCCATGATCAGAAAACCCATTGCCAGCAGCCCCAGGCCCAGGGCAAACTTCGTGGTCAGCGTCAGATCCCGATTCCGCCGCGCCAGCGACATCCACACCATGGCCACCAGCGGCGCCAGCGAGATGATGAAGATCGGATTGACCGACTGGAACCAGCCGGCGGGAATCTCGAAACCGCCGAACATCCGTTGCGTGTATTCCTTGGCAAACAGGTTCAGCGACGATCCGGCCTGCTCGAAACCCGACCAAAACATGGCCGAGGAGACAAACAATACGGCGATCACCGCAAGGCGTTTTTTCTCCGTCCCATCGAGGCCGAACAACAGAAAGGCACAGCCAAAGAAAACCAGCGCCACCGAGACGATCACATAGGTCGTGTCCTGGGCCAGGGCCAGGGGATTGATGCGGAGTATCCCGCTCCAGGCCAGTGCCACAACCAGGACGATCGCCCCGACAAAGCCGCCGAGCAGCAGCCAATCCATTCGGGTCGCGCCTTCCCGCCGGCCCGGATACCGCCCGCATTCGCCGAGGTGCTTGGCCGAGAGCCGGAATTGAATCAGGCCCAGCACCATACCGACGCCGGCAGCGGCAAAGCCGTAGTTCCAGTTCAACTTCTTGTTCTCGCCGAGGTAGCTTGCGATCAGCGGTCCCAGCATGGCGCCCAGATTGATGCCCATGTAAAAAATGGTCAAGCCGGCGTCGCGTCGGGCGCCGCCTTCCGGATAGAGATCGCCGACGATAGCGCTGACATTGGGCTTGAGCAACCCGGTTCCCAGTACGCCCAGGACCAAGCCCAGGTAAATCGCATTGCCAGGGGCGAACGCAAGGGTGAATTGTCCTGCCGCGATCAGGATGCCGCCATACCAGACCGACCGTTGCGCGCCGAGGAATCGATCCGCCACCCAGCCGCCCGGCAGCGCCGCCAAGTACACGCCCGCCGTGTAGAGACCATAAATAGCCGTGGCAACTGACTTCGACATGCCCTGGCCGCCACGAGTCGCATCCACCAGAAACAGCACCAGCAGGGCTCGCATGCCATAGTAACTGAATCGCTCCCACATCTCGGTCAGGAACAAGGTGTAAAGACCACGCGGGTGGCCTTGAGGGATGACGGCGTTGGCGGCGCCGGAACTTAGGGGCGAATTCGACATACGATGGATTCCCTTGATTCATCTGTTTCACGGTTCATCAGATCGCTTAGCATAGTGTAGTCGCAAGACCGTTTCCAATCAATAACTATCCTCCGGGAACTATCTTCCGGGAAGTCGGTCATGAAAAGGTGTGGATGATATCTCCGGCACTGGGAACCTGTATCATTCCCGCTAACGGCCTACCCTCGAACGGATGGGGGGTGGGAATCCATATCGTGTGTTCTGGATGCCGGATCAAACCTGGCATGACAACGGGGTTTCGTTGGCTTAGGGATTATCGTTGTCATTGCGGCGAAGACCGGAATCCAGTTCTGTGAGATGCGCTTGCCGGAATATCGAACTCATGCTGACCCTGAATAGTCCATTTTCTCTCTTGCACGGGAACCGGAAGGTGATATAGTGACGATCGCCGATCCGAATGTCGGATGCGGCCAAACGGGGTTTTCGACAAGTCCAGATTCAGGAGAATGATTATGGAAACGCAAATTCAAACCATTCGAGATGCACTCAGTCGCAATGTCGTCAGACCCAGCAACGAACACACCTCATTGGGGCTGGGGCTGCGGTCGATCGTATTTTTGCTGCCGATGCTGGTGCTCGGGTTCATTTTGTACACGATGGCGACGCCCAAGAATACTCCGACGGTCATCGGGATCGGTGTGGTGGTGGCTATCGTCTGGAAAGTGTTAGCCGGCGGGATCCGCGTGGCGGCTCAGTGGGAACGCGGCGTGATCCTGCGGCTGGGCAAATTCCAGTTGGTCCGCGGGCCGGGGCTGATGTATGTCATCCCTGTCATCGAATATGTCCGCTTCATCGACACGCGGACGCTGGTGTACAACATCCCGCACCAGAAGGTCATCACGCGGGACAATGTGCCCGCGCAGATCGACGGGGCGCTGTTTTTCATGGTGACCGACCCGGAAAAGGCCGTCACCCGCATTCAGGATTTCCACTTCGCCATGTCGCAGTATTCCCAAGCGGCGATGCGCGATGTCGTCGGCGGAATGACCCTCGACGAGGTGCTGTCGGAGCGCGAGAAGATTCAGAACAAGATCGGCGAGCAT
>PMBP01000108.1 GCA_003152975.1 Phycisphaerales bacterium
TTGCCGATAACGGTGTTGAGGAATTGGACGGTCGGCGGGAACGGGTTGCCCAGCCGGGAACCGACCTGATCCTGCAGGATCTCCGCGGCATGGTTATTATTTTCGGCGGTATAGACAATCACCGGCATACTGCGATTCCGCAGGCCATCGGCGATCCGGGCGGCAACGGATCGGCTGTCGCCAGCGGTGAAGAATGACACCGAGGGCAGGGAGGTCACCATTTCCGTTGACTGCGAAAGGGCCTCCGACAAGCGGGCGTGGTCGTCCGGAACATTGGGATTCAGGAGCTCGACGCCGTCGATGTGCCGGGCCTCGATGCGGTCGGCATGGGCGACATTGATCGAATACCGGCCGCGGTTGGCGCCGATGGCCTCGACCAGAGCCGCGTCGATCTCCGAGACGACGATCCGGTCGAACCGGCCGGACCCAAAGGCCTCGGCCACGAATAGCCCGGCCTGGATCGGCCCAAACCCAAAACCAGTCAGGCAATGTCGCATACGCCCCCCTACTCAAACGCCCGCAAGAGTTCCTCGATCGTTTTCCAATAACGATCGGAGGCGACAACGGCGGCCATTTTTTCATAGGCATAGATATGGCCGTAACGGTCCCGGAGCGGGGCCTTGATGAACAGGGACGCAAATAGGTTTCCCATCGAGACGGCCTGGTCGAAACGGATGGAGCCGCTTTGAAAAGCCGGGAGGTTGCGGGCAACGAACGAGATCAGGCCCGAGCGGAAGGAATCGCCGGCGCCGACCAGATCGATGACCTCGCCTGCCATGAATTTTGATTCGGTCTTGACCGGGCCGACGACTGCGCCGGCGGGATTGCGACTCATGTGCCAGGCGCCGTTGCTGACCGTCACGCCGAAGAGGCGAGTGCGCGATGGACCGGTCCAGTACCGTCCGGAAAGGAACTGCAGGAAGTGCCGGCAGTTTTCGGCCTGNNTCGAAATCCTGCCAGCGGCGGGGCCTGTCGAGGGTATTCTCGATCATCTGGGCCTCGTCGAAGGAGGTAAAGAAGATGTCTATTTCCGGCAATAACGGTTCCAGCAGCGCGTATTCGGGGACCGGTTTGCCTGCGCGGATCAGGCCGTGCGGGTCGCCGGTGAGGGTGTGGCTGTCGGCGATGGTGACGCAGCCCCGGTCGCGGCAGTAGCGGAGAAATGCGGCCAGATCGCGGCCGCCGTTGGCGTCGCCACGATCGGACAGGCCGGAGTACATGTAATACACGATTCGCGGCCGAAGGCGATCCACCGCGCCGCGAAAATGGGCAAAGTCAAATTCGTTATTGGAGTTGGGGAAGTAGGCGATCCCGCCGCGCTCGNNGATGGCCGTGGCGGACATGTCGATGGCGTTGGCAGTCAGGGTATCGTGGAAGAAACGCCCCTGTGCGTCGAGGCCGTTGAATTCGCCCTTACCCAGGCAAACCCCGACGGCCACTTTCAGACCGGCCCGCGCGATCAGGGGTGCGGCATTTCCGGGGCCTCCTGCGGTGGCGCTGCCTTGGACGATCCAGTCGCGGTACTGCTGCTGGGTATAATCGGGCATGTCGGCCGTACGGCACTTAGCCAGGCCGCCGGGACCGACGAGCTTTTCGGCAAAACCAAACTCCGGGCGGCGGAAATCCGCCACCGCCGTATTCAACACCAGCACATCAATGCTCATGGGTTGCTCCCGATCCTTCGTCGTTTGTTGCCGCCGGCCGCTCGGCCGTGGAAACCATATCCTACCCAAAACTATTGCCGGTGACAAGCCACGATGGTAAGATCGAAGGAAAGGTTTGGGAAAACGGTTTCCCGACATGATCTGTCATTTGGATTCGGAGGTACTCGTATGTCGCGCCAATCTAACGCCCTGCGAATGATTTCAGTAGTGTTGATCCTGGCCGTCGTTTTGCCGTCGGTCGGGTATTCGGCCACCAAGACGATCCGGCTGGACGAAATGGATGTTTCCAAGTTCGTCTCCGCCTGGCAAACAACCCAGGCCAACAAGAGCGTCGAGGGTAATCCCCTGACGATCGGAGGAAATACATTCGAGCACGGCATCGGCACCCACGCCCCGTGCGCGTTCTGGTTTCAACTGGACGGGTGGACCTCGCTCCTGAAGGCCTCGGTCGGCGTGGATGACGAGGTGGGCAAAGACCGCGGCAGCATCGAGTTCATAGTCGTCGGCGACGGCAAGGTCCTGTGGAAGAGCGGTGTGATGAAGGGCGGCGATGCGGCCAAGCCAGCCGAGGTCAAGCTGCGGGGCGTCAAGAAACTGGGGCTCATTGTCAGCGAAGGCCCGGACGGAATGAATTACGACCATGCCGACTGGGCAGATGCGCAATTCGAGGTCGGCGGGGCCGATCCGGTGGCGATGGCACGGGTCCAGGCCGAGCCCTATATCCTCACGCCCAAGCCGGCCGCGACGCCGCGAATCAACGGGGCCCGCGTCTTCGGCGTGTGGCCCGGTTCGCCGTTTCTGTTTACGGTCCCGGCGACCGGTGATCGGCCGATGAAGTTTTCGGCGACGGGATTGCCCCAGGGACTGACCCTCAACTCCGACAATGGCCAGATCACTGGCCGCGTGGACAAGGCGGGCGAATTTACCGCGACCTTGATAGCCGCCAACGCCCTCGGCAAGGATACCAAGCCGCTGAAGATCACCGTCGGCGAAACCATCGCCCTGACGCCGCCGCTGGGCTGGAACAGNNTGGAACAGTTGGAACTGCTGGGCGGGCGCCGTCGATGCCGAAAAGATCAAGTCGTCGGCCAAGGCGATGGTCGATAAGGGGCTGGTCAACCACGGCTGGACCTACATCAACATCGACGATACCTGGCAAGGCAAACGCGGTGGCGAATTCAGGGGCATCCAGGGCAATCAGAAGTTCCCGGATATGAAGGGCCTGTGCGACTTCGTTCATGGCCTGGGCCTGAAGATCGGGATTTATTCGACGCCGTGGATCACCTCCTATGCCGGCTACATCGGCGGATCCAGCGACCTCGAAGAAGGCAACTGGGCGATCGAGGTTCAGGGCCACCAGACCGGCTGGAAGCACGGCAAGTTTCCCTTCGCGGACAATGACGCCAAGCAATGGGCCGCGTGGGGCATGGATTATCTCAAGTACGACTGGAATCCGAACGATGTGCCGCATGTCACGGAGATGGCCAAGGCCCTGCGGGCGTCGGGACGGGATATCGTCTATAGCTTGTCGAACTCGGCGCCGTTCGAGTTGGCCGGCGAGTGGGTCAAGCTCGCCCACTGCTGGCGGACAACCGGCGACATCGTGGATACCTGGGCGAGCGTCTCGGGAATCGGTTTTGCACAGGACCGGTGGAATCTGTATGGCGGCCCCGGCCACTGGAATGACACGGACATGCTGGTCGTCGGGCATGTCGGCTGGGGCCCGGCTTTGCATCCGTGCAACCTCACGCCGGACGAACAGTACACCCACATCAGCTTGTGGTGCCTGCTCGCCAGCCCGTTGCTGATCGGCTGCGATCTGGCGCAACTGGACGAGTTCACGCTGAGCTTGCTGACCAACGACGAGGTGCTGGAGATCGACCAGGACCCGCTGGGTAAACAGGCACGGCGGATCCAGTCCTCCGAAGAGTTCGAGATATGGGCGCGTGACCTGTCCGACGGCTCCAAGGCGGTCGGCCTGTTCAACAAGAAATTCCTAAGTGAAGAAGCCGATGAGATCACGGTGACCTGGCAGCAACTGGGCGTCTCCGGATCGCAAAAGGTCCGCGACCTGTGGCGGCAAAAGGACCTGGGCGACTTCGATGGGAAGTTCACGACCAAGGTTCCGGTCCACGGCGTAGCGATGCTGAAGATCGCGTCGAAATAAATTTCCCGCAGTCAGCGCAAACAAAAAGGGCGGACCGAAATCCGCCCTTTTTTATGTCGCTAAATACCGAAATCGCGGCGATTATTTCAGGGTAAAGGAACCCTTCAGGTTGGCCACCATAACCTCGAAATCGCCGGGCTCGACGATCCGCGTGTTGTCGCGCCCGATGAAGGACAGGTCCTCGGCCGTGAGCGTCAGCTTGACGGTCCTGGTCTCGCCGGGTTTGAGGTCGATCTTGGTGAATCCCTTGAGCTGGCGGGTTGGCGGAGTCACCGAGCGGACCATATCCCGCAAATACAACTGCACAATCTCCTTTCCGGCGGTCTTGCCGGTGTTGGTCACATCCACGGACACCGCCAGCACATCGCCCTTGGCAATCGTCTTGGCGCCGAGCTTGAGATTGGCATAGCCGAAGGTCGTGTAGCTGAGACCCTGGCCGAACGACCACTGGGGATCATACTTTTCGCTGTTCTTGTGATCGTACAGGGTGAAATCGCCGGTGTACTTGGGATAGGTAAAGGACAGCTTGCCGCTGGGGTTGACATCGCCAAACAGAATCGAGGCGATGGCGGTTCCGCCCTCCTGTCCGGGCAGATAGCCCATCAGGATCGCGCCGACCTTGTCCACGATCGGCCGAATAATGCGCGGGCGACCTTCGATCAGGACCAGAACGACGGGTTTGCCCGTCGCCGCCAACTGCGCGACCAGATTCAATTGTGCATCTTCAAGAGTCAGATCGTTGATATTGCCGGGCGTCTCGCAGTAGGTCTTTTCACCGATGCAGGCGATAACGACATCGGCCTGCTTTGCGGCCTCGACAGCCGCGGCGGTGTTGATGTCCTTATCGAAGGCGGTCCCTTCGACATACGAAACCTTGTCTTTGCCGATGAGCTTTTGGACGGCCTCCAGCACGGTATCCTTCTCAGCCGGATAGAGATCTTCGCGGTCGCCTTGCCAAGTGATCGTCCAGCCACCATTGAGAACCGACAGCAGATTGGCCGTCGGGCCGGTCACCAGGACCTTCTTATCCTTGGCCAGCGGGAGAACACCGTTGGCATTCTTCAGCAGCGTCACGCATTCCTGCGCGATCCGCAGATTGGCCTTCGTGGCCTCGGCCGTCGCGAAGTTCTTCTTGGCATTCTTGTCAGGGTAAGCATTGGCAAACAGGCCCAGTTGCTTTTTAACCTTGAGAATGCCCCGTACGGCCTCGTTGATCCGTGCCATGGGCACCTCGCCCTTTTGGACTAGATCGACCAGATGCGTGTAGAAGCTGTAGTCGTTGGGGACCATGCTCATATCAATCCCGGCCAGCACCGCGATCTTGACGGCCTCACGCTGGCTGGCCGCGATCTTCTCGCGGGTGAAGAGGTTGTTGATGTCCTCCCAGTCCGAGACGATAAAGCCCTCAAACCCCAGCTCGCCCCGGAGGATATCGTCGAGGGCATAGCGATAGGAATGCACCGGGATGCCGTTGATCTCGCTGGAGTTGACCATGACCGTCGCGACCCCGGCCTTGGCCCCGGCCGCAAACGACGGCAGGAACAGCTCGCGGAGCATCCGTTCGGGAATCCACGCCGGCGTTCGGTCCTTGCCCGTCAGCGGCACGCTGTAGCCGAGGTAATGCTTCATGCACGCGGCGACTTTGTCCCCGGCGGCCATGTTGTCGCCCTGCTGGGCACGGACATACGCATAGGCCATCGACGCGGACAAATACGGGTCCTCGCCGTAATTCTCCCAGAACCGCGACCACAAGGGGTTGCGGCTCATATCGAGAACCGGATTGAAATTCCACGGAATGCCGGCAGCGCGGGTCTCGCGGGCGGTAATGACCGAGGCCTCGGTCACCAGGTCCACATTACCCGAGGCCGACATCGCGAAACTCTGCGGAAACAGCGTCGCCCCGGTGATGTAGTTGGCGCCGTGGATCGAGTCGATGCCGTAGATAATCGGGATCTTCAGGCGGGTTTCCTTGGTGGCCAGGTCCTGCATCGTGGTCAGGATTTCCTGCCAGTTCTCGAAGGTATTGGCCGAGCCGCCGCAGTTGAGGATCGAGCCGACATGGTACTTGACGATGGCCTCGCGGAGTTTGGCCGCGTCGAGCTGGACATTGCGGTCGTCCTTGCGCTTGGAGACCACCTCCAGGGTGATCTGCGTCATCTGCCCGACCTTCTCCTCGAGGGTCATCTTGCCCAACAGTTCCTCGACGAACGGATCCGATGCGGCCTGTTTTCTCGCCGTCTGAGAACAACCCGCCGTCAGCGCCATCAGAACTCCCGTCACAATTGCAATATTCAAGGTCTTTTTCATTGCTTCCCCTTTTCCTTATCGGTTCTGGGCGGTTACGCCGGGCCATTCGTCCGTGCGGAACGGCGAGGCGGGCAACCCTTCCTTGTTGTAGAGAGTGCACTTGGGATTGTCCGCCCACGCGTAACGAACGGCGGCGGGTTGTGCGACCTGATCGCTGGAGACCACGACGGTGTTCCCGTCGATCCGGGCCTTGGCCCACACGAACTTCTTGTCGGCGCCGGCGATGGCGAACCCGACCAGCTCGCCGCCCTTGGCCACAAGTCCGCCCCCGAGATGATCGAACGACAAGCGGATCGCGTTGCCTTCGACCTTCATGGATTTGTAGATCGGGCCGGAGTATTCGATTTTCTTGCCGTAATCGCGGGCCAGCGCAACCTGTGCGAGCCGATAGCCGACGGTCTGCTTGTCGCGCGGATGAATATCCTTGGCGTCGCCGACATCGATAATGACGGCCATACCAGCATTCGGTAACGACAGGGTCATCGTCTGGGCCTCGCGGAGTTCAGCCCAGGAACTGTCTCCCGGCTGGGGTTGCTCATCCATGAAGTTAGCCAACTGGACAAAATAGAATGGGAAATCGCCAACCTTCCAGGCCTTTCGCCAATCGGTGATCATGGCCGCAAAGAGCTTTCGGTATTGATAGGCCCGACCGGCATTGGACTCGCCCTGGTACCAGATCGCGCCCTTGATGGGAGCATTGACGATCGGATCGATCATCGCGTTGTACAACCGCGCGGGGTTGTTCTGCTCACCGGAAGAGGCGATGGCGCTAATGGCCTCGATGCGGTACTGCCAGGGACCCTTGAGATCCTTCGCTTGCTCGGCGGGGGCGTCCTTGGGCCGAATCCGGAACGGATCGTTGGTCGGGGTGATCCCGCCGCCGCCACCGGTATCGAAGACGCGAACAGCAATGATATTCCTCCCGGCCTTGACCAGCGAACCCGGAACGGTATACGCTCGGGGCGTCTGCCAGGGATTACTGGAATCCAGACCCATCCCGCCGACTTTCTGGCCGTTGAAGTAAGTGATGTCGTAATCGTCGATCGGCGTCATTTCCAGCAGCAGGTCCTTGTCGGCCCAGGCATCAGGCAGGTCGATCTGTTTACGGAACCAGACCAGGCCATCGATCTCCAGGCCCGCCTGCTCCCAGTTCTTGGGCAGGTCCATCGTCTCCCACTTGGCGGCATCCACATCGGTACCCGCCCAGCCCTCCTTGACCATGCGGGTATCGTTGTACAGCTTGCCGCGGTCGGACTCGGCCGTCACCAGATTACCGTATTTGGCCTTCAGATTTTTCAGGATGTCATCCGGATTGGTATCCCGCTGCAGGATCGGGGCATAGTCGGCGTCGCCCTTGAGAGTGTCCAGCGTTGTCCATGCCTCGGCGGGCGTGCCGCC
>PMBP01000369.1 GCA_003152975.1 Phycisphaerales bacterium
GATCTTGTTGGACAAAATCTTCTCCTCTATGTATAGCCTCAGAGTTGTTGGGCACAACATTTGATGTCATTATGCGACTTTTGGGGTGGTTTGCAAACCTTTCTTCGGACCTGAGCTGGTGTTTGATTCCCCAGTCTCTGAAGGATCCATTTTTATTGTAGGTCTTCTTGAAGTCGAGCAAAGCCAGTCGGAGGTGTACCACGGTCTCAAAGGCTTGCACATGTCCATAAAAACACGAAACTCCCTAACGGGAAACGGCATTCATGTTACACCATTATTTGCGGAGGTGGGTTTAATTGTCCTCAGATCAACCGAAACCATCCTGTCCCGCGATGTGATGTAAATCGTTTAATTGTATCAAGTTACAGGGCTCGTTGATTATTCTTGATACAAGAGTGTTGTGGAGTTACTCTATNNTCAATATATATCGCTCGGAGTAATAACTCGGACGCATCAACCTTCGGGATACCAAGACCATTCCACGAGTGTACATGAGGATTATTGTCTATTTTCCATCGTTTCTCAGTTACATTTTCGCCGAGTACCGTTGAACGCGAGGGCATGGTCGTCATTTCAGATCGATGCGCAGTGCGACCAGGCCGTAGCCGTCCATCTTGATGGTCCCATCCATGTTGTCTCCCGCGCACTCGCTGGTGTCGGTGAGGTGGATGGACTGTGCCTCCAGGCCCGACCATTCGACCAGCGCTGACTGTTCCCGCGGCGACGCATTGAAGAGCCGCACAATCACGGCACGACCGTCGTCGCTGGGCTTGAGCCCCGAGACGACGACATCGGTCGGGGTCACGCGCAACAACGGCAGCGAGCGCGGCTTAACGCCCCGGGTACCAGTCACCAGCAGGGGCTGACTGAAGCCGGTTCCAAAGCGCGTGGCCTCGGCCGGATCCGTCGGGCCGCGATGCGGCCGCAGGATAAACCGAAAGACCGTGAGACCTTCTTGATAGGCACGATAGTTCGTACCCCAGTGATTGTTCATCGCCCAGCAATCCAGCCGTTGGGTGGGCCCGACCCGCTTGCGCCAGATATCCGGGTTGGTCTGCGAATTGAGCAGGGTGGCCGTAATGCCGCCGACCTGCACCAGCGGCGCATCCAGCGTCACCCATGTGATCCCGAAGTCCGCATTGGCCACATCCGCCCAGCGCCCGACCGTGAACCAGTTTTTGCACGCGCTGGGGATCTGGTCCGCATCCGGACGGATGACGCCAAAGGGCACATCGAGCCGGATCTCGCCGTCCGGCACGCGGAATGGAAAGGAGAAGTTCACGCTCTCCTTGCCTTCCTTGGCAAGGTAGCTGGCCGCATCGAGCCGTTTCTTGTCCACCCCATTGATTATCTCGACGAAATCGGCGCCGCTGGCCAGCCGGATTTCGCGGGTGAGTTTGTGGCAGCCCGGTGCGCCGGACTCGATAATCAACGACGCGACCAGCGGGCCCGTCTCGCCCACACGGATGGAAACGGGACCGTTGCGCTGGAGTTGGGCCACATTGTCGCCGATCAGGTAGAGGTAGTCGTTCAACGTCTGGCCGTCAGTGGTGTCCGCGAAGTTATTATCGATGCCGTCGGCGCGCAACTCCGCTATGCCGCCGGTTTTTTCGTTGAGCCGTACCTGCACAACGCCATTGCCCAGCGAGGCGCTGCCGGCCTGAACAACGGAGCCGGAACCGACGACCGGATTGGTTTCCGCACGCCGCAGCATAAAACGCTTTGAGGCCAGCGGCGGGACATCCTGTGCTATAAAAACCAGTTCTCCGTTGCGCAGCCGTTGGGAGGGCATCGGGCTCCCGTCCTCGCCGAACACAGCGTCGCGATCCTCCGCGAGATATTTCGGTACCGGGACCACTTCCGTACGCGGCCAAGAGGCGGTATTGAAGACATCGAATGCCGCGCCGGCGGCGGCGTTCTGCTCGCGCCCCAATGCTCGCGATAACAGATCGCGCGTCCAGCGGTCGGCCGTGACGGCGTAGGACTGTTTGATGACCCATTGTTCGCGGGTTTCGCGCCGGGCGGGTTCGCTCACGCTGCACCAGGCGCCCCAGGTGTGCTCGGAGTAGAGCAGCACATCGGTCCAGGCCTGCCGGAAGTCTTCGAGCGGATACTCGCCCGGACGCTGCATAGCCCACATCGCCTCGGCCTGAACCAGACGGTCCGAACTGGCGCGGTTCAGTGCAGTTTCGATAGATGAGGACCCGGCGCCGTCTTCCCAATAAGGAGTCCAGTCGCCGCGTGCCTCGGGCAAATGGCCGCCGTAGCGTTTCTCGAAGGCATGGAAGGCCACGCTCGTCGAGGAGATCGCGAATTGCGGCCATACATGTGCTTCGTTCCATTGCTTAACGAAATCGCAGATCGCCATATCCGGCGCGGCGTTGTCGCCATGGCCCGCCCATCGCAAATAGGCGATGTCGTACGGGTAATTCCGCTTGTCCAGGCCCACGCAGAAATCCTGGACCAGTTGCGGCGACATTTGCCCGTAGCGGTGCGACATCGCGTAGCCCCAGAACGGAATCCAGACGAGCACCTTGCTGTGTCCATCCGGCCCGATCCACCAGAAGGGCTTATTCTCCCACTGGACGAGGATATCGCCAATGCGGTCGAAGTAGTTGGGCGCAACGGAGAAGTAACGGATACCCGCCTGCGCCATGGCCGTTACCGTGCCCCAGGTGTAGCCGGACACATCGCTGATCATGGCCGAATCCAGCGCTGCGTCGGTCTGCTCGCGAAGCTGCGTGGCAAACCGGAACAGCCGTACCAGTTCCTCCGGACGGCACAGTCCCGTCAGTTCGTTGAGGTACATGCCATCGAGGGCGACCTGGCCGTTCTTCACCGCCGCCAGGAACGCCTCGCGTTCCTCGGTGCCGAGTCGTCGCAGGAACAAATCCGCGGCCCACAGGACCTCGACATTCCAGATGAACCTGGCGCCGGCCGGATAACCGGCCGTATCCCGTGCATACTGCATTCCCAGCAGCAGGTTGTTGACCTGCTTGTCCTCAATCTCAGTCTGAATTTCGGTGTACCCAATGTCCGTGTGCGAATGTGGCAGGATATAGACCATCAGATGGCGCGCGGGTTTCAGGGTTACACGACGCTCCGCGACCGTACCGGCAACCAGATCCACCGCCAGACGCAGGGCCGTCTGTTTCTCAGGAGCCGGCACGGTGAAGTCAAACGATTGCTGGCCCGGCTTAAGATGAACGGGAAGCGATGGCTGCCCCTCGACCTTCAATACCGCATCCAACGGTTCGGTATATGGATGATCCACGGTCACCCGCATCGACTGTACCAGCCGGCCGTCACGGCGGTCGATCACGGACGAAAGCTCCGCGTCTAAGCTGATACCGGTCGGGCTTGACTCCGGGTTGCATGCGGCCAGAAATACGATCTCGGCGCCGCCCACGGTTCCGTAACCGTTTCCAAGCTTCGTGACTCGCCAGCGCACGCGCTGCGCCGTCACCGGCTCGGACAACGCATGAAATGTAACTCCGCCGCGTTCGTTCACATGTACAACCTTGGCCGTCCCCAGCACCTCACCGCCTGGGCCGACAAATGCCAGTTCCGACTCCGCGATGGTTGCCGGATCGTTACGGTCCCGATGCTGAAAGCCGCCGATGCGGACCGGCCCGCCGAAATCGAACTCAACAAAGGTGTCCGCACCCTTGGCATTCGACGAATATTCCGTCCGAATGTCGCCGTCGATCAGATGTGCCGCCTTGTGGTTGCCGCCCGGGTATTCCTCTGCCGCCGCGACAATCCGGGGTGCGGGCAGCGGCTCAAGGCGAACATAGGAAGCGCCCAAGGCGGAACTGACGCCCGCAATCGCGAGAATACCGCATAATGTCCAACACGCGGTGGACACCGTCGGAATCCTGCGCGATTCCACGCAGTGCCTCTGCAAGCGGGTGTATTTGATAAATCGTTTCATGAGTTTATTTCCCTTCCTGGATANNGCTATTGCCATACTCGACCATTATCATAACCTTACGAAATACCTGCGCCTTCCATAAAATGACAGATTGTTTCGGCAAGAATATTTGACCCGATGCGAGGCCGCAACCAAAAAGGGCCACAGGCGTATTGGATATTATTTTTATGGTTTCGAATCCTGAAGGTTTCAAAACGAATCTGGCATAGGGTGTTCTCCATAAAGTGGGTTCTATGACAAAATGTCAAACCCGATATTGTACAGATTCCAACTCTATGCTACGATCAACACTCTTGTGATTCAATAACGAGTTCCCAGCCGTCTTTTGTTGGAGCTCTGAGCATTTATGAATTCAGCCGGGAAGGACTGTATCACCGTATGCGGCCAGATTTGCATCTTGTCATCCTCAGTAGCTGCTTGCTCGGCATAACATGTCTGCCCGCTCAAGCCAAAGACTGGCCCCAATGGGGCGGTTCACCTTCCCGTAACATGGTTTCGGATGAACGCTATCGGCCCCTTTCGCTTGAGCCGGGACGAATGAAATCGAGCGCATCGGGTCAAGCCCAGATTGATGGTTCATCGAATGAGGGCATCAAATGGTCCGTGCCCTTGGGAACCCATACCTATGGCAATACCGTCGTTGCGGATGGGCGGATTTTTATCGGCACCAATGACGCTTCCCTGGACGATCACCGTTTGCAGAAGACCCGAGGTGGACTGATCCTTTGCCTGGATGAGCGGACCGGCAAGCTGCTTTGGCAACTGCTTGTTCCTCGGTTTCGCACCCCCCTGCCAGACGTCAACTACGATAATTTGGATCTGGGCCTATGTACCTCCATAACAGTANNGGCAATGACGGTCCCTTCATCCGTGAAACGCAATACATGAGCGAGAAAGAAAATCCGGATTTTTCCCTGCATGCAACCGATGGGGATATTGTCTGGCTTTACGACATGATTCAAGAGGTACCCGCATGGCCCCAAGACGCCTCAAGCAGTGCAGTCCTCGTTTATGAAAACTATCTCTATGTCGGTACTTCAAACGGCGTGGACAAATCGCATCGTAATGTCCCGCATCCGGACGCACCATCCATAATCGTTCTCGACAAGAAGACCGGTCGCTTGGTCGCTGGGGACAATGAAAAGATCGGCCGGTCCCTCTTTCATGGACAATGGTCCTCTCCCTGCCTGGGAATCGTAAGCGGTCGCCCTTATATCGTCTATGGTGGTGGAGACGGTTGCTGTTATGCCTTCAAACCCGTAATTGGCTCCAACCATACGGACCCNNGGTCCCAGCGAGATCATTGGCACGCCCGTCTTCCACGATAACCGCATCTTCATCACGATCGGTCAGGACACGCGGCATGGACGCGGCGCCGGGGCCTTGACCTGTATCGATGTCGCAACGGGTCAAATTGTCTGGCAGTCCACGGAAATAGACCGTAGCATGGCGACCGCATCCGTCGTGGATGACCGCCTCTATGCTACGGACTATAGTGGCAACATTCATTGCCTGGACGCTCAAACCGGACAACATCTCTGGAAAATGAACACCGAATCCCCCATCTGGAGCTCCACGCTGGTCGCGGATGGCAAAGTTTTCGTGGGTACCGAAAAACAAGATCTTTGGATCATGGAGGCAGGTACGCAAAAGAAAGTTCTGAACACCCTTCGCTTCCCTGACACGATCTACAACACACCCATTATCGCCAACGGCGTGATGTATATCGCCACAGAACGGTATCTATATGCCATTGGGGATTAACAAGGCAACCCCATCCTTCGATTCAAGCAGTTTTGCCCTCTGGCATAGTATCCTAAACCAAGGATCAATTTGGATTCACTGGGATTTTTAAGGGTGGCTTTCGATGGGAAACCTGGGAAAATAATCACGATTGAATG
>PMBP01000248.1 GCA_003152975.1 Phycisphaerales bacterium
GGGATCGTGGCCAGCACGATGGGCAAGCGGGGGGGCTTTTCGCTGGCGCGTCCGCCGGGGGAGATAACGCTTTCGGCGGTGGTAGGGGCGGTACAGGGGCCCGTGCGGCTGAACCAGTGCCTGATGCCGGTGCGGCCGTGCAAGCTGCGGGGACGATGCCCGATCGCCGGGATTATGGGCCGGGTACAGAAACAACTGGAAGAGAGTCTTGAGGCGGCGACACTGGAGGATATATTGAAGGCACAGACGGCCGTAGATGGCCGAAAACCGAAGGCCAGGAGACGAGCATGAGCCCGACGGAACCCAAGAGCTTCGTATTGAAGGATTGCGTATCCATTCCCCAGAATCCCGCGTCGCTGGTCGAGTATGCGGCCGATTCGATCGTGAGCAAGCCGATCCTCGATAAGCCCGTGGGTAACCTGACGCTGTTTG
Source organism: Phycisphaerales bacterium (assembly GCA_003152975.1). Lineage (GTDB taxonomy): Bacteria > Planctomycetota > Phycisphaerae > Sedimentisphaerales > Anaerohalosphaeraceae > FEN-1350. Next base: position 433 of record PMBP01000248.1, read on the forward strand.
CGTTCGACCGCGGCCAGCGGCTGACGGAGCATACCAGCCCGTATGACGCGGTCGTGGAGGTCCTGGACGGCAAGGCGGNNAGCGAGCACACGGCGCCCTACGACGCCGTGGTGCAGGTGCTGGACGGCGAAGCCGAATTGGTTATCGGCGGCAAGCCGGTCAAGGCGCTTCCCGGCGAGATGATCATCATGCCGGCCAATGTGCCGCACGCGGTGACGGCGGTGGAGCGATTCAAGATGCTGCTGATTATGATTCGATCGAAATAATTTTGGATTTTCAATTTTGGATTTTCAATTTAAAACAAACGATACACAAGCCTCGCCGAGGAACAGGGAAAACTCGGGGGAAAAAGAACGGAAAGGAACAGATCATGTTTTGTTATCAATGCGAACAGACGGCAAAGGGGACCGGGTGCGTGAAGGTGGGGGTGTGCGGGAAGGACTCGGAGACGGCGGCGCTGCAGGACCTGCTGGGATACGCGTGCGAGGGGATCTCGCGGTATGCCCATCGGGCGCGGCAGCTCGGGGCCAAGGATGCGGCGATCGACCGGTTTGTGGTCGAGGGGCTGTTTACGACGGTGACGAATGTCAACTTCGATCCGGCGCGGATTGAGGCGCTGATTGCGAAGGCCTCGTTGGTGCTGGGACAGGCCAGGGGGCTGTACGAGTCGGCGTGTAAGAAGGCGGGGCGCGGGGCCGAATCGTTCAACGGTCCGGCCAAGTGGCAGCCGGCCAGGGACCGGGCGGGGTTGATCGCGCAGGCATTGGAGATCGGGATCGAAAAGCGGACGGCCGGACAGGGGGCGACGATCACGGGATTGCAGGATTTGATCCTGTATGGCCTCAAGGGCACCGCGGCGTATGCGGACCATGCGCTGGTTCTCGGCCAGCAGGATGACGGCGTGATGGCGTTTTTCCACGAGGCGCTGGACTTTCTTGCCAGCGACAAGGCCAAGGATGTCAACGCGCTGGTGGGGATGGCGCTGAAGGTCGGGGAGGTGAACCTGAAGGTGATGGGATTGCTTGACGCGGCCAACACGGGGACCTATGGGCATCCGGAGCCGACGAAGGTGCGGGTGACGCCCGTCAAGGGCAAGGCGATTCTGGTATCGGGCCACGACCTCAAGGACCTCGACGCTCTGCTCAAGCAGACCGAGGGCAAGGGCGTGAATGTCTATACGCACGGCGAGATGCTGCCGTGTCTGGCGTATCCGGGCCTGAAGAAATACAAACATCTGGTGGGTAATTACGGCGGGGCGTGGCAGGATCAGCACAAAGAGTTCGACGCGTTTCCGGGATCGATCCTGATGACGACCAACTGCATTCAGCGGCCCAAGGATAGCTATATCGGGCGGATTTTCACCAGCGGCCTGGTGGCCTGGCCGGGCGTCAAACACATCGGCGACGGGAATTTCGCGCCGGTGATCGCGGCGGCGCTGGCAGCGCCGGGATTTACGGTCGATGTGCCGGCCCAGACCATTACCGTCGGCTTTGGACACAACGCCGTGATGGGCGTGGCCGGGGCGGTGATCGACGCGGTGAAAGCGGGCAAGATCCGGCGGTTTTTCCTGATCGGCGGGTGCGACGGGGCCAAGACGGGGCGGAATTACTATACGGAGTTCGCGCAGGCGGTGCCGAAGGATTGCGTGATTTTGACGCTGGCGTGCGGGAAATATCGGTTTAACAAGCTTGATTTTGGCGACATTTGCGGGATTCCGCGGCTGCTGGACATCGGGCAGTGCAACGACGCGTATTCGGCGATCCAGATCGCGGTGGCGCTGGCGGGGGCGTTCGGCTGCGGGGTCAACGACCTGCCGCTGTCGATGATCCTGAGCTGGTACGAGCAGAAGGCGGTGTGCATCCTGCTGACGCTGCTGCACCTGGGGATCCAGAATATCCGGATCGGGCCGTCGCTGCCGGCGTTTATCAGCTCGGACATCTTGAAGGTGCTGGTCGATACGTTCCATATCGCGCCGATCACGAATGCCGCGGATGATTTGAAGGCGATCCTTGGGAAGTAGGCGTAGGGGTACAGGAAAAAAGGATATAGGATATAGGCGTTAGGATATAGAGATGTCGGTACGGAATATAGTTAATATTGACGAAGGCAAGTGTAACGGCTGCGGGCTGTGCGTAACGGCGTGCGCGGAAGGCGCCATTCAGCTTGTCGGCGGCAAGGCCCGACTGGTCAGCGAGACCTATTGCGACGGTCTGGGGGCGTGTCTGGGACATTGCCCCCAGGGCGCGATCACCCTTTCCCAGCGGGAGTCGGCGGAGTTTGACGAGCACGCGGTGAAGGAGCATTTGGCTCGCCAAGAGCACCCCGCGGCGGCGGCGGAGGGGTTTGTCTGTCCGGGGATGCGGCAACAGTCGCTGCGGAAACCGGCGGCCAACGCGGCGGCCGCACCTTCGGCATCCGGGGCGGCGGCATCGGAGCTGACGCACTGGCCGATACAACTGAAGCTGATTTCGCCCGCGGCCCAGTGCCTGCGGGGGGCGGACCTGCTGCTGGTGGCGGACTGCGTGCCGTTTGCGATGGGGGATTTCCACGCGAAGTTCCTGACGAATCGCAGCGTCGTGGTCGGTTGTCCGAAGCTGGACGACAGCGAGTTCTACGCGCAGAAGCTGGCGGAGATCCTGCTGACGGCACGGCCGAAGAGCTTGACGGTGATTCATATGGAGGTGCCGTGCTGCAGCGGCCTGACGCGGATCGCACAGAAGGCGATCATGGCCAGCGGATCGGTGATCGGCTTTGAGGATGTGACGATCTCGCTGCAGGGAGAAGTGATAAACAGGATATAGAATATAGGGGATAGGATTTAGGAACAGCGACAGTCTTTTGTCGTTGGTCGCTGGTTTTGGATTCCCGCTTTCGCGGGAATGACTTGGAGGGTCAGCGATTATCGGGGGTATTCGTAAATTTCTTGTCGAGGGGGAGACGACCGCGTACAATTTTCCATGGATACCGTATTCGTGTCGTTATGGACAATCATGAATGTTCGGAGGGACAGCAATGAATCGATGGATAGTGTGGATGGCGACGGGACTTCTGTTGGCGGGGGCCCGGGTGCAGACGGCCGGCGCCGAGGAGGGAGTGGTTCTGGCGGAAAATGGTCAGGCGAAGGCGGCGATTGTGGTGGGGGCCGAGGCGGGGGCGACGGAGCGATTCGCGGCCGAAGAATTGGCTTCGATTCTCAAGCAGGTGACGGGTGCGGAGTTTGCGATCCGGACGGACCGGCCGAAGGAGGGGGCCTGCGTGTTTGTCGGCAGGCAGGCGGCTGGGCTACTGGACGGCGGACTGAAGACGGAGGACCTCGGAGCCGAGGGAATCCTGGTGGCCACGAAGGACGGGCAGTTGATCCTGACGGGCCATGCGCCGCGAGGGACTCTGTACGCGGTGTATTCGTTCCTGGAGGATGCGGTGGGGTGTCGGTGGTGGTCGTCGAAGGCCAGCACGATACCGCAGAAGGCGACGCTGAAGGTGGGTCCGCTTCAGACGCGGTATGTGCCGCCGCTGGAGTACCGCGAGGTCTTTTGGTATGATGCGTTTAACGGCGACTGGTCGGCGCGGAACAAGTGCAATGGGCAGGCGCATCAGCTCGACGAAAAGCACGGAGGGCATCACCAGTATTATGGATTCGTGCACACCTTTTTCCCGTTGATCCCGCCGGAGAAGTATTTTGCCGAGCACCCGGACTGGTATAGTTTGATCGACGGCAAGCGCAAGTACGAGCAGGCGCAACTTTGCCTGACGAACGCTGCAATGCGGGCCGAACTGGTCAAGAATCTCAAGGAGGGATTGAAGGCCAATCCGGCCGCGACGATCGCCTCCGTGTCGCAGAACGACTGGTTCGGGAGTTGCCAGTGCGAGGCATGTACGGCAATCGATCGGGACGAAGGATCGCGGGCGGGGGCTCTGTTACGGTTTGTCAATGCCGTGGCNNTGTGCAGCATCGAGTGCTCGTTCAGCGTGCCGCTGGAGCACGAACGCAACGCGAGCTTTCGCGATGACATCCAGGGTTGGTCGAAGATCTGCAATCGCTTGTACATCTGGGATTATACGACGAATTTCAACCATTATATGCGACCGCACCCAAACCTGCGGGTGATCGGGCCGAATATCCGATTTTTCGTGAACAACGGCGTCAAGGGGATTTTCGAGCAAGGGGCCTATTCCAGTTATGGGTCGGATATGGCCGAGCTGCGGGCGTGGATGCTGGCCAAGCTGCTGTGGAACCCCAACCAGGACGACCGCAAGCTCATGCGGGAGTTTCTGGAGGGCTACTATGGCCCTGCGGCCAATGAGGTCGAGGCGTACCTGAACGGGATTGGCGATTCGGTGGAGAAGAGCGGGTACTACCTCCGATGCCTGCCGGGGAACGATCCGGCGCCGTCGTTTTTGCCGATCGAGGTGTTGGCGGAAGGGTGGAAGCATCTGACGGCGGCCGAGAAGGCGGCAGAGGGTCAGGAAGCGATCGCCAACCGCGTTCGGGTGGCGCAGTTGCCGGTGCTGTATGCGGTGTTGCGGGATTGGAAGGCGCATCGGGCGCGGGCCGAGCAGCTTAAGGCCGAGTGGCCGTTCGAGGCCGAACCGCAAGCGGTGTATGATCGATTCATTCAGGTGGCCAAGGCCAATCAGGTCACGGCACTTTGCGAGGGGCAGGGGGGCTTCGGGCTGATGGACCAGGCGCTGGAAGCGGCAAAGAAATAACAGCGAAAAAAATCCCGGCCTGGAGTGGGTTGGTCAGGCCGGGATCCGCGTTGACAGGCAACGCTGTCGGTAGTGAAGGAGCTTATCCGGTTGCAGCAGAAAGAACCTGTGGAACCTGTGAGGTTATCGTATTCTCCATCCGAGCCAGAGTCTGTCGTGCCATATCCCACTGTTCGGAGGCGACCTGGCCCAAGAGCGTCTCGGCCTCCTGAAGCGGTCCGGACAGGTCGGCGGCGCGGCAGGCAAACATGAGACACTGAATCAATCGCATGGCCCGGTAGCGGCACCCGGAATCGAGGAGGCCGGACAGTTGACGGATCAGGTTTGGGATTCGAGAATCGCCGCCTTCCTTCCGCGTTCGACCGGGCAGGAGGGTACGAAGGATGTCGCGGATTTGGGGGCGCGTGACGGGTTTGAGGATGCAGGCCGTGCAACCGGCGGCGACGCTTTCGGTTTGCAGGGTACGGTGGGTGTCTGCCGTAACGAGAACGATCGGGATTTCAAGCT
>PMBP01000246.1 GCA_003152975.1 Phycisphaerales bacterium
TCTTCCGACTTTCGCCGGAAGCGAGTATCATAGTCGGATCTGCCAGAAATGGAAGTGGGTTCATTGCGTGGAGGTACGACGATGCGGGAACAACAGACGAACGGATTAACGCAGTATATGGCTTTCTTGGGTGCTTCGTCAGTGATGGCCGCAGCGGTCCTGATCGGCTGGGCATCCGGGGTCGAAGATTTCGCCGTCTTCGATGTTCGGGATGTCGAGCCGTCGCGAAACGATGTCCCGGGGATCGAGCCGTGGAAAGTAGTTACACTGGATCCGGACTATGGCGGCCAGTGGGTCGTGGCAGGGGACCTTGACGGAGATGGCGCCGTAGAGATCGTCAGCGCGGAAAATGTCAACCAAGGCGATGTGCACTTCACCTCCGCAGTCGTCGCCCAGAGACTGGATGGTACGGTGCTTTGGCGATGGGGCGATCCGCAACCCGGCCGCAAGGTGTGGCATCACGATGTGGCCTGCCAAATTTACGACTTTAACGGCGACGGGGCACCGGAGGTGGTGTTGTCCACGAAGGGCTTTCTTGTCGAACTGGCCGGGGCGACGGGTAAAGAACTGCGGCGGATCGCGATTCCCGTTGAAGCCACCGATTGCCTGGTGTTCTGTAATTTGTCCGGAGGTCGAGACCGCGGTGAGGTACTGGTCAAAGATCGCTATCATCAGATCTGGGCTTATAACCGCAAGGGGGAGCGGCTCTGGACGATCAAGGATCCCGGCGGATTTATGACCGCTCATCAGCCGCGGCCGATGGATATCGACGGCGATGAGCGGGAAGAAATCCTGGCGGGATTTGCCCTGCTCAATCCGGACGGGTCCGTGCGATGGACCTATCAACCGCAAACCGAGTCCATTCGCAGCGGGCATCTGGATTGCGGCCGCATCCTGCGGCAGGGAAAGAAACCGGAAGATACGCGCATCGTCATGACCTGCTGTGGCGGTAATGCGATTGTCCTGCTCGACGGTAACGGCAAGCAAATCTGGGAACAGACCGGCCAGCACTTCGAATCGGTGGATATCGGCCGCATCCTNNCAGATCGTGGTGGATATCGACCACAAATCCTATGGCGATGGACCCCTGTGGATCCTCGACCAAGCGGGAAAACGGCTCGGACGGATCATAACTGTCTATAGCCGCCATCACGGGCTGGTGGACTTCAACAGCGATGGTCTTGATGAAATCATCGTCGGCCAAAATAGCAGCATCTACGATTCTCATGGCCGACGAATCGGAATCTTCCTGACCCCCGGCCTGACCCTCAAGCATACACAGGATGATTTCGAGGTCAGCATCCTCACCGGCGAAATGACCGGCGACGGGGTCCTGGATGTGCTGATCGTTACGCCGCAGACGGTCTTCGTGTATCGCAATCCCTCTGCACGAGGGATCCGGCCGCCTTTTCCCCTCGGTACGGAATTGAATTTNNTTGACCTTGTATTGACCGCGGATTTACTCCCGAATTTGGCCTTGTGTGACCCTGTTCGATTGTGTTTGATCCTTGAAAACAAACGCCGAAATTTCTTGCCTATTCCCCGGAGTTGTGGTAGTATGGTATTTGCGGCTCGGCGATCCGTTCGATCCGCGGAGGTGAGAACTGGATGTCTGAGTCGGGTCAACCTGTTCTGGATGCGCGAGTCCTGGTGCTCAACAAGCACTACATGGCCCTGCGTGTCGTCAGCGCTCGCCGGGCGATTTCCTTGCTCTTCCGCGACCTGGCCGAGGTAANNACTCGTTCCGGCAGCTCTTCCGCGACCTGGCCGAGGTAATTCACTGCGAGCAGGGCACTTACTGCAACTACGACTTTGAGTCCTGGTGCGAGGTCAGCGAGTACCGCCAGAAATTCCAACCGACCGAACATGACTGGGTCTCGACGGTCCATTTCGATATTGCCGTTCCGCGGATCATCCGGCTGCTGGTCTATGACCGCCTGCCGCGGTCTCCCGTCAAGTTCAACCGCCGTAATGTCTTCGCCCGGGACCGTAACCGCTGCCAGTATTGCGGCAAGCGGTATTCCACGACCGAACTGTCGCTGGACCATGTCATCCCGCGAAGCGCCGGGGGCGAATCGACCTGGGAAAATCTGGTCTGTTCCTGCACGCGGTGCAACGCCCGCAAGGGCGGCCGCACGCCGGATCAGGCCGGCATGTCGCTGATCACAAAACCCGTTCGACCCAAGCGAAACCCCGTCATCCACATTCATCTGGTCCACGACCGCTACCAAAGTTGGAAGCAGTTTCTCGATCATGCCTACTGGTCCGTCGAGCTGACCTGATTCTTCCGATTTTCGCGACTGTCTGGATCCTTTGATTCCTCTCCCCGGATACTCCCCGACCGCGGAAAAAATTTGCAGTTGGCCCGCGACAAGAAGGGCGGTTTGGTGTATCTTTTGTGTCTATGGCAACGACAGAAACGACAACACGATGGGAGTTTCGGCTGGATTCGATCGCCGAGCTGATCAAGCTGGGCGAATTGGTCGGCGCGCCGGTGGAGTTGATCCCCGATGTGTCGATCCTGTCCCAGCCGGTTTCGGCCGGCTCGCTGCGTATTCCGAATTCGCTGGCGGTCCAGCCGATGGAGGGCTGCGACGGCGAGCCGGACGGCCGTCCAGGCAAACTGACCGCCCGGCGGTACGAGCGGTTTGCCGGCGGGGGGGCGGGGCTGGTGTGGATGGAGGCGATCGCGGTCGTACCCGAGGGAAGGGCCAATCCGCGGCAATTGTGGATGAACGCCGACAGCAAGTTTGCCTTCGCCGAGATGGTCCGCTTAATGCGGGACCAGGCGGCCGAGAGCATGGGGCCGGACTTTCGGCCGATGATTGTCGCGCAATTGACGCACTCGGGCCGATACAGCAAGCCCGACGGCGTCGCCCGCCCAATCATCCCCGTCCGTGATCCCTATCGCGACCCGCTGGACCCGGAGCCAATGCCGACGATCTCGCGACCCAGCCGGATTGCCGACAATCACCCGTTGATCACTGATGACGAACTCGATCGTCTGCAGTTGGCCTATGTGCGGGCGGCGGAAATGGCGTTTGAGGCCGGCTTCGATGCCGTCGATATCAAGAGTTGCCACGGCTACCTGATCAACGAGTTGCTGTCGGCGCATACCCGCAGCGGGAAATACGGGGGACCGTTTGAAAATCGCACGCGGTTTCTGCTGGAAGTGATCGATCGGATACACAAAGACCTGGGCGAAGTGACGATAACGACGCGGCTTGGGGTGCACGACCGGATTCCGTATCCATACGGTTGGGCAGTGGACCGGGAGGATTTTACCCGGCCGGATCTGTCGGAGCCCAAGCGGCTCATCGGGGAGCTGGCCCAGCGCGGTGTGCGGATGGTCAATGTCACGGTGGCCAATCCCTACTACAATCCGCATGTCAATCGTCCGTTCAACGAGCCGATCTGCGGGGGATACAATCAGCCCGAACACCCGTTGGTGGGCGTCAAACGGATGATCGACCTGGCCGGCGAGATTCAGAAGGCCAGTCCGGATGTCGCGATCATCGGCAGCGGCTACAGTTGGCTACGGCAGATGATGCCCTTTGCGGCGGCGGCGAGCAAACATCACGGCCTGGCGACGCTGGTCGGCGTGGGGCGGATGGCGTTTGCATACCCGAGTTTTGCGAAAGATATTCTCCGAAAAGGAAAGCTGGACCCTGACCGGGTGTGCCTGGGCTGCAGCGCCTGCACGCAGATTATGCGCGACGGCGGGCGGACCGGCTGCGTGGTCCGCGATGCGAAGGTCTATGGGCAGATTTACCGCCGCGGGCGGATGGGCGATCGCGAAGTGTTGCTCCAGCAGGCGAGCCGATGCCGTAACTGTGCCGACGCATCCTGTTCGCGCGGCTGCCCAGCGGGGGTGGACATCCCGGCCTTCGTGCAGGCGTTCCTCTCCGGTGACGACCGCAAGGCCTACGAGATCATCCGGCAACGAAATGTCCTGCCGGAGATATGTGCATGGTTGTGTCCGGTGGAGGACCAGTGCGAGGGGCACTGTTTGCAGAATTTTCTCGGTGACGGCGCCCTGCCGATCGCGGAGATCCAGCGGTATGTGGCCGAGCAGGCCAACCGGAATGGCTGGTCGCGGCTGCGGATTCCCAAGCGTCTGACGGGCCATCGTGCGGCCATCATCGGCGCCGGGCCTGCGGGGCTGTCGGCGGCGGCGGTGCTGCTGGAGGCAGGGCACGAAGTGACGATCTTTGACAAGGGCCGCGACCTCGGCGGTTTGGTCAACGCGGTCATTCCGGCCGAACGACAATACGATTCGCTGCGGCACGAACTGACGGCGATCTTCGCCGATGTGCCCGGCGATCGGTTGCGGCTTCGGGCGGGCGTGGAACTCAGCGAGCAATATACGCTCGACGATCTGATGAAGGACGGTTTCGACGCGGCGTTCCTGGGCTTTGGGCTCGCCAAATCGGTCCAGAGTACGGCCGAGAGGATCACGGGACTATTCGGCGCGACGGAATTTCTGGCCGCGGCGCGGAAGGATGCCCTGCCGAGTCTTCGCGGCAAAAAGGTGGCCGTCATCGGCGGGGGCAACACGGCGATTGATGCGGCGATGGCCGCGCGGCAGGGCGGGGCCAGGGATGTCTATGTGCTCTACCGCCGCTCGTTCGAGGAGATGCCTGCGGTGCCGCGGCATCGCAACGAGGCGATGAGCGCCGGCATTCATTTCCTGATCCTTACCCAGCAGCTTGGTTACCTGTCAAAGGACGGGTCTCTGACAGGCGTGCGGGTGTGCCCGGTACAACTGGGGCCGGAAGATGCGTCAGGCCGACAGATTCCCGTACCGATGTCCGATTGTGCGTACAATCTGGATATGGATGTGGTCATCGAGGCGATAGGACAGGAGGCCGTCCAGGGCCTCGATCGGATGATTTCCGGCGTAACGATCCGCGACGGATTGGTGGAGGTGAGCGAAGATTCGTACCAGACCTCGCGGCCCGGTGTGTTTGCCGGGGGCGACCTTGTCCACGGGGCCTCGACGGTCGTGGCCGCCGTGCGGGATGGGATGAGGTCCGGGCAACAGATGGATGCATGGATGACCGACGGCCGCAATCAGACGAGAAAAAGGGCGGCTGCCGGCTGACGGAGAGGTTTGCCCATGGAAGGGATGAATCGAATGAATCAACGGCCAGTGGCATTGATAACCGGCGCAAGCCGAGGGATTGGGCGGGCGATTACTCTGGAGCTGGCGCGGCTGGGATACGACCTGGCGTTCAACTATTACGACTTTGATTCGCAGGGAAAGCTGACCACTGCTCCCGCCGACGAGGCGGCCAGCGAGATCCGAAAACTCGGTGCTGCTTGCGAAACCCTCAGCGGCGACATCAGCCGCAGCGAGGATCGGCGGCGACTGGTGGATTTTGTCCGTGACCGGTTCGGCCGCTGCGACATGCTGGTCAACAATGCCGGCGTGGCGCCGAGCAATCGGATGGATATCCTGGAAGCGACCGAAGAAAGTTACGACCGCGTGATGAATATCAATCTCCGCGGGCCGTACTTCCTGACGCAAAGCGTCGCCCGCTGGATGATCGAACAAAAAAAGGCCCATCCGGATCGCGTGTACCGCGTCTGCAGCACCGGTTCAATGTCGTCCTTCACCAGCAGCCCGGCCCGCGGCGAATATTGCCTGAGCAAGGCCGCGATCAGCATGATGACCAAACTGTATGCCGACCGGCTGGCCGAGTTCGGCATCTTCGTCTTCGAGGTCCAGCCCGGCATTATCGCCACGGATATGACCGCCGTAGTCAAAGATAAGTACGACAAGCTCATCGCCGATGGCCTCACGCCGATCCGACGGTGGGGACAGCCCGAAGATGTGGCCAAAGCCGTCGGGGCGATCGCCGAAGGACGGCTGGATTTCTGTACCGGCCAGGTTCTGCATGTCGACGGCGGTTTTCACCTGCGCCGATTGTAAAGGAAGCGGATATGGATATTCGTAAAACGGTAACGACGCTGTTGCAGGATGGTTTCATCCTGGTGTTCAATCTCGACAAGCTCGATGTGGTTCGGACTGCCGAGGCCCTGCTCAAGGCGGGCGTGAGGAATATGGAAGTCACCTGTCGGATCAAAAAGCCGCTGGAGAAGATCCGGCAGCTTCGCAAGGCACTCCCGGAGTTTGTGCTCGGTGCGGCCAGTTTAATCGACTCGCCGGGGATGCTTGCGGCCTTCAACCGCGCCAACCCGGGCGATCCTCTGCCGAGCGTCGATCAGGTGGCCCATACCGGCGTCGATTTCCTGGTTTCGGCCGCCAACTTTCGGCCGCTGACCTTCGAGAAATACGCCGGGAAAATTGCGATGATCCCCGGTTGCGGCACCACGGCCGAGATCGTGGACCAGTTCGGGCAGGGAGCCAATTTCTGTAAGCTGTTCCCCGCCAAAAATCTCGGCGGGCCGGAACTGATCCAGGCGATTGATCCGGCGATTCATAAGATGGTCTCGATCGTGCCGACCGGAGGAACGGACATGGGCAATATCAAGAGTTACATCTCCGCCGGTGTGCTGGTTCTCGGCGCATCGTTCAGCATGATCGACAAGGCGACCTTGTCGGCTATCACGGAAAATCAGGATTACGATTTGCTGTCGAAGGAAATGGCCCGGATACGGCAGGCGATTGCCGATGCCCGGAGGGAAAAATGGCCGACGGTTGATATGGGGACGGCTGACGCTGAGGCGATCAGCCGGGCGACAGGACGATTGTTCAACTTGCCGTGATAAATAAAGTTAATTAGTATATAAATACACATTATTACTTCATTTACGAGATGATGAGCCATGGAAGGAAGCAAAACAGTTTTGTATGATCGGCACCTGGCCGCAGGGGCGAAGATGGTGGATTTCGCCGGCTGGCAGATGCCGATCCAGTATAGCGGCGGCATTGTGCACGAGCATCTGCGGACCCGGCGGTCGGCGGGCTTGTTCGATGTCTCGCACATGGGGCGGTTTTTGTTGCGGGGCTGCGGAGCGATTGATTTTCTCCAGCGGATCCTGACCAGCGATGTCTCAGCCCTGAAGCCGGGCGACAGCCAGTACGCGATCCTGTCGGATGAAAACGGTTTCGCGATCGACGACGCCTGGCTCTACCGATACCGGGAGGATGCATATCTCCTGGTCGTCAATGCGTCCAATCGGCCCAAGGATTGGGACCACCTCACCAATCAGCTCAAGCGCAATCCCTCGCTGCAGATGATCGATGTGTCGGATCGTCTGGCCATGGTTTCATTGCAGGGTCCCCAGTCGCTGGAGATTTTGCAGGCCCTGCTCGAAGAGGGCGAACTACCCGGCAAGCGCAACCGGATCTCGACGGTCAAACTGCTCGGCGCCGAAGCGTATGTCGCCCGTACCGGCTACACCGGCGAACCGGTCTGCTTCGAGATCATCGGCGAGTCGTCGCCGGTCGTGCGGCTGTGGGATACACTGTTGGAAAAGGGTGCATCGCCCATCGGTCTTGGGGCGCGGGACACGCTGCGGCTGGAGGCCGCCCTGCCCCTCTACGGACATGAGTTGGGCACAGACCTGGAGGGCCGGGAGATTCCGATCCTGGCGTCGCCGTCGTCGCGGTTCGGGGTGAGCCTCGCGCCCGGGAAGGGCGACTTCATTGGCCGCGCGGCCCTCACGCGCCAGCACGACGCGCTCGTGCGGCTCCAGGCCGGCGACATCGCGGGCCTCGCGGACTTGCCGCGCCGGATCGTGCCGGTAGCGATCTTGGACCGCGGGATCGCGCGGCAAGGGGCCAAGGTGGCTCGCGACGGACGGACGGCGGGGTACGTCACGAGCGGGACGATGGTGCCCGTGTGGACGGGCGAGGGACACGAACTGAAGTCGGTCGCGCTGGCCTACGTGGACAGCCGCGCCAGCGTGGGCGACCGGCTGGCGGTCGAGGTGCGCGGGAAAGAACTGGGCGCCGTGGTGGCCGCGAAACACCTGGGGTAAAGGAGAGGGTATGAACGTTCCGGAAGGACTGTTGTACACGGATCAGCATGAGTGGCTGCGATTGGAGGGGGACACGGGCGTCGTGGGGATCACGGATTACGCCCAGGAGGCGCTGGGCGACGTGGTGTTCGTCGACGTGCCCGCCGCCGGCCGCAAGGTCGCCAAGGGCGAGGCCTGCGCCGTGGTCGAATCGGTGAAGGCGGCGTCGGACATCTATGCGCCGGTGTCGGGCG
>PMBP01000080.1 GCA_003152975.1 Phycisphaerales bacterium
GCCGGTGACAGCATCCCGCCTCCCATTGATCCCTTGTCGCGTTGCACCGATTGATCCACCATGTTCTCATTATTGCGGTAATTCCTTATTGGTTATTTCGGATAATCCTCATCCCGGAGAGCATTTTCCTCATCAAGGCCGTCCCCACAAAAGACGACCTCTCGGCAGGACTGGTATGGGCACGGATGTTGTGTATCAATCGATCGTTACGAGATGTACGAGCGGAATGAATTGGATTGCGACGAATCATGGCCTTGTGTACGGGGGCAGATGGATTCTGCGCGGATTACTGGGGATGATTCTTCTTGTGATAGGAGGATGTGATCTGATCGGCGGTGATCAGATCACCGCTTCCCGGCAGAACGATTTGGAGGAATTTCAACGGGCCGGCCAGGTGGTTTTTCACATCGATCACGAGCGGATTTATCAGTCCCGCAAACCGATCGGACCTTATCGCGTGGGTTGCGGCGACCTTCTCAAACTGCAGATGCCCACCGTGGTTCGATCGGTCAGCACCGATCTGGCGGAATCCGGACGGATAGATCGGATGGAGACGGTTCTCAGTCGCGTCGATGATGATGGGGATATCTCGCTTCCGATCGTCGGAGAACACCGTATCCAGGGACTGACCTTGCCGGAAATCGAAACGGCGATTCAGCAACTCTATTATCCGCGCTATGTCGTGTGCCCACCCGTTGTTGTCACCCAGATCGAGGACTACCATAAACCCCAAGTCACGATCACGGGGGCCGTCGTCAAGTCCGGACGATACGCTCTGCGACGGGATCAAATGACGCTGGTTTCGGCCTTGATGGAAGCCGGAGGCATCCTGGAGACCGGAGCGGCGGTCATCCGAATCCATCCTGCCGGGCAGGACATTCTCGGCAATGACATCCCATCCGATTTCAATCCGACTCGACTGATCCCAACGGTTTTGGGGACCGATCCCAATACTCCACGACACGACAACAACATTCTGATCTTGCCGGTCAAAGGACTCAATATTCCCTTTGCCGACATTCTCCTGAACGAGGGCGATACGATTGAGGTCGAAGGGATCAGCAATCATGTCTTCACCGTCGTCGGTCTGGTCAACAAACAGGGGACCTATCCGTATCCTCCGGGAATGTCGTACCATCTTCCGGAGGCAATCGCCTTCGCGGGGGGCCTCAATGACACCGCGGATCCCCGATTCGCCCGGATCTACCGTCCCACCGAAGACGGCCGGGTGTTGGACATCCTGATCCCGATCCGGCCGGGGCCGGAATTTGCCGCCGCCATGACCCTCTTGATTCGACCCGGGGACGTGGTTGCGGTCGATCAAACCCCGAGAACCCGGCGGAATCTTGCCCTGTCCGAACTGTTCAGTCTCAAGACCAGTTTTGGAGTCATGTACACTCCATGACAACACCCTCCCGTAACCATGACGGTCCTGGCGACCCCGAGTCCCGGCCCATGATGATTGGGTCGAGGACGGCGCCGCTGACTCCCTCCGGTCTGCTCGAAATCGTCTGGTCAGCACGCTGGATCCTCATCGCTTGTGTCCTCCTGTCGATCCTAATAACGGTGGCGGTTCTCCTTCAGATACCGGTCATCTATACCGGCATTTCACGGATCTATGTCGCACAGGAGACTCCCCGCGTTCTTGGGACCGAGACTGAATCACAGAAATCCAAGAATTACCTTTATACGGAGGCCGCCGTGATTGCCTCCCAGCCGATTCTGGCGGCCGTCATTGATGCGATCCGCAGCGATCCCAACACTTTGGATCCACGGGGTTCACTCCTGGGTCTGGTGGGGGAGGACATCAACCGATATCTCAAGGACAATTTGCAGGTCAAGGTTGGTAAACGCGACGACTTGATCGAAGTCCACTTTGATTCACACGATCCGCGCGAATCCGCCGAGGTGGTCAACGCCTTCGTCAACGCGTATATCGCCCACAATGAAAAGCAGAGTCGACATACATCCGCCGAAATCCTACGAATTCTCCAGCGTGAAAAAGATCAACGAAGCCGGGAAATGCTCGAAAAACTCCGGGTCATGATGGATTTCCGCAAAACCCACGATGAATTGATCTTCACGAGCAAAAATGGAAACATCGTTGTCGAAGGTTTGGCGCGCCTGTCGGAGGCGATGATCCAGGCCCAGTTGGCCTCCATCGAAGCGACGGCGCAGGTCGAATCCTGCCGCTCGAAGTTCGAAGATCCGGCTCAGCGAAAAGCCCTCGTCGAGGGCCAGCGATACGGATCCTTTTCCATGTCGGTCTCGGATAATTCCACGCTTCTCCGCGGCCAACTGAACCAGGTCCGACTGCAGCGGGAGGAATTGCTTCGCGCAGTTACGGCGGACCATCCGTCCGTGTCGGCCATGGACCGTAAAATCGACCAGCTTCAGCAGCAACTCGACACCGTGGACGAATCCTTTGCCGCATCGCAACTGGCCCTGGCCGAACAGAAATGGGACATCGCCCGACAGAAAGAACAGGAAGTTCGATCTCAGTTTGAACGACAACGGCAAAAAGCCCTGGAGGTCAATGAGCAGTACGCGCAGTATCTTCTGCTGGAATCGGATTGGGAACAGACCCGCCGGATCTGCGACGTTCTCGATGAACGAATCAAGGTCATCAATATCACCGAAGATACCGGCGCCCTGAATATCAGCGTGTTGGAACCGGCCGTTCCGCCGCGGGGTCCCTCGCGCCCCCGCCGTGCCCGCATTTTGGCGATGGCCCTGTTCGCCGGGTGTTTCCTCGGGACCGGTCTTGGCATGATTCGGAACCTGGCCGATCCGCGATTCCATACGGTTGACGAGATGGTCGCAATGACCGGTCTTCCGGTACTCGGAGTCATTCCGTTCGCCCCGCGCCGGAGTATTCCCAACGAGGCGGCCCGTATCGTCGAGCTGGATCGCGCCAGCCCGACGGCCCAGGTGTATCGCAAATTGCGCACCACCTCGTTTTCGACCGCCGACCAGAAACGCTTTCGCATTCTTCTGGTGGCCTCCTGCAACCCGCGGGAAGGCCGGACCACGACCGCCTGTAACCTGGCCATTGCGATGGCTCAGGCGGGCCACAAGACGCTCCTGGTCGGCACGGATTATCGCCATCCGGACCTGTCGGAGATTTTCGCCGGAGTTCCGGTCATCGGGCTTTCCGAAGTCGTCAGCGGAGAGATATCCCTACCCTCCGTGGTCATGGGCTCCGGGATCGACGGGCTTGCCCTTCTGGATTGCGGCACGGCCTTGGACGATCCATCGATGATCCTGGATCATGACAAATTCGCTTCGGTCATCCGGATCCTCTCCTGTCAATTCGATCGGCTCATCCTCGATTCGCCGCCGATGTCGGAATCGTCCGACACCCTGAGTCTGGCGGCCGTGGCGGATGCCACATGGATGGTCGTGGACCGAGATCAGGCCCACCGAAAGACATGCCTGCAGAGCTGTCAGGATCTTCAAAATATCGGCGCCAATGTGGCCGGGTTGGTTGTCACTCAAATTCAGAACAAACCTCGCCGCTGGTTGAGACGGGGTCGTTCCAAGAATCACCCGACGAATCCCGGCCCGGGCGCATCGCGAAATCGCGCCGTTCTGGATCGCTCGTTGGAAGCCATCGTACAGGAATCGAATTCGTAATTGGTTCACATGGAATGTGTCGGAGGATTGCATGCGGTTGACAACAACCCACGGGGACGGAGTATGCCCGGGATGAGTCATCGATGATCCGCTCGTACTGGCTGTATCCGCTGGCTTTTACCCTTTCGGCGGGGCTCACGCCCATCGTCATCGCCGCCGCGCACCGATGGAATCTGCTGGACCGGCCGGGCACCCGAAAGGTCCATGATCGTCCCATTCCCCGCCTGGGAGGCGTTGTGATTTTCCTCTCCATGCTGATCCTTCTGGGCGTATCGATTGGGGCGGGGATTGTGGAGGCCGGTCAGATCGACCGATTCCAAACCCTTCTGGTGTCCGCCGCGGTCGGGATGATTTTCATGATCGGTCTCTATGACGATCTTCGAGGGCTGCGTGCCCGAACCAAACTCCTATGGCAGGTCACCGCGGCGATCCTGGTTTGTTCCGGCGGCATCCGGTTGACGGAGGTCCCTCTCACGGCGACGGCTTGGATATCCTTGGGCGTTCTGTCCTGGCCGCTGACGATCGTCTGGCTGGTGGGAATGACCAACGCCCTGAATCTGATCGACGGACTGGACGGACTGGCCGGGGGCATCGCCGCCCTGGCATCGCTGGCCCTGGGAATCGTCTGTTCGATCTCCGGCATCGACTATTCGGCCATGATGATGCTGACACTGGCCGCTCTTCTCGCGGGCTTCCTGGTCCACAATATCCACCCGGCCAAAATCTTCCTCGGAGACTCCGGCAGTTTGGTGCTCGGTTTCGGATTGGCTGTCATGACGATTCGATGTGCTCAGGTTTCCTCGTCGGTCGCTTCGCTGGCGGTTCCGACTCTGGCTCTGGGCATTCCGATCCTGGACACCTTGTTCAGTATGCTGCGGCGGTTCCTTGAACGCCGTTCGATGTTCGCGCCGGATTGCAGCCATTTTCATCATCGCCTGCTGGCGATGGGCCTGGGACAACGATGGTCGGCCCTGATTGCGTGGTCTATCACCGCCGCATCCGTCGCCGCCGCCTTGACGATCTTTCTGTTTCCAACTCCCTTCGGATGGTTGATTTTCGCCGCCATTTTATTCGGTCAATTTCTCTGGTTCCGATGGGCCGGCGCCATTCGACTCCGCGATACACTGGAANNTGGAAGGTCTTCGACGCAAATATGAACTGGCCCGACAGATTCGCCTCGAACAACATCGCTTCGAAGACATCGAGTTGCATTTCCGACAGGCCCGCTCGTTCCAGCAGTGGTGGCAGGCCGTATGTCTCTGTGCCCACTATATGCATTTTTCCCAGTTGCGACTGCCCGTCACCAATCGCGATGCCTCCGTCCGGGTCCTGCACTGGAAGAATCCCATGCCGACGACAACCGGTCAGGGACATTTTACGCTGACGGTGCCCATCCGCGATCTCCGGCAGGGTTCTCGGCTGGATCTGGATGTGCGAATCGAGGTGCAGGACAATCTCGAANNCGCCCGACTGATGGAACAATACCGGCTCAGCGGTACCTGGTACTTGGAACACCCGACCGATCCAACCCCCGCAGCCGAATTGGCCGAATCCATGACATCGAATGATCCGTCTCCCGTCTTGACCGGAGGATGAAAGAACCCTACTATGGCCACCCTGACGCTACCGTCGCAACTTCCAGACATTCTACCCGTCCATGAATCCCCAACGACCCCATCCTTGCCGGCCAGTCCGCTGAATCCATCCGGCACAACCTCCTCCCTTCGCAATTCCTTCACCGAATGCATGGCCGTGCTCGCTGATCAGTCAGGGTATAGCGCCGTTACCTTTCTGGCGGGATTGCTCCTGGCCCGAGTCTGCACCAAAACCGAGTACGGATTCTTTGTCCTCGGCATGTCGATGGTATTTACCGGCGAGGTGATCCTCATCAGTCTGATCGCCATCCCCTATACGGTCCTGTGCCACGACCGAAACGGAACAGACCGGCGGATCTACGCGGGTCACTGCCTGATCCAACAGGGTTTGTTATCGCTGGGGGTCATCGGCCTGTTCGGACTGATCCATCTGGTGGCCCAATGGGTCGGACATCCAACCGAACTGACGGGCTGGATGTTGGGCTTTTCCGTCGCCGCCGGCTTGATTCACCTGCGAACATTTGCGCGCTCGGTGTTGTTGGCCGAGATCCGGGTCTGGAAGAATCTGGCCGCAGGGTTGGCGATGAACCTGTTGATCGCACTGGGCTTGCTGGCCCTGTATGTGGGTGGAGGGTTATCCATCGTATCGGCCACAGCGATTCTGGCATGTGGTGCAGCCGCATTTGCCGTGACCACCCTGGATTTTCACTCCGTCCTGCGGCCGATTCAACCCGGCCGCTTTCTCGATGATTGCCGGACCAATTGGAATTATGGCAAGTGGGTCCTCCTGGCCAGCGGAATCAATCTCATGGGTATCCGTATCTTTCCATGGCTGACCTTGCTGTGGTGGGATCCCCAGACGGTCGCCACGGTCGGCGTCCTCTCGACCCTGGCCTGTGCCATTCGTCCCGCCATCCAGGCAAGCATGAGCTATCTGATCCCCAGTCTTTCCCGGCAGGCCCGCCTCCTCGGCACATCCCAGGCGATCTCCGACGGTCTTCATACCGCCGGGCTTACGGCGGTCTTGGGACTGCTTTTCACCCTGGGTATGGGTCTTTTCGGTGACACGATAACCCGCCTGCTCTATACCGATCAATACGGTTGCCACGGTTTTTCACTGCTGTTGTTTTCAGCCGCCATGTCCCTCAAGGCCGTCGATGTGCCCCTCCGAGCCGCGCTGACGGCCGTTCAGAATCCCCAGATCCTTTCCCTCGGTCCGATCGTCGCAACCCTCGTAGCTGTGGGTTGCGCGTTGTTCCTGATTCCTCAGTTCGGCGTGTCCGGCGTTGCGGTTTCCGTCCTGATCCACAGCATGGGATGCATGGCCGTCGATCTCGGATACGCCATGATCCATCGAAAAACAGCCGCTGTTCCCGATCCAGTTTAAGCCGGTGATATTCGAACGATCAACGATGCCAGACTCTACACCCCTTCTCCTGGAAATGAAATCGGCCAATCCAATCAAAACGAAAGTGGAACTCCGCAAGCCCTTGAGTCGGCGATTTGTCCTCCAGCCGGCGATCGTGAACCGGGCCGGCCATGAATTGTCCCACTCGAAGGATTTCAATTTTTCCCCTCAAGGTCTCGGATACGGCGCCACCCATCAGATCCTCTGCGAGATGACCCTATGACACAGACCTTTCAAAGCCAACCACGCCCCCGCATCCTCGTGGAATCCTACGAGTGCAGCCCTGCGATGGATCATGCCCCCGGATCCGCGTGGCAAATCCTGTCGCGTCTGGCCCGCTGGTTCGACCTGTGGATCCTCACCGAAGAATCCCAATACCGCCAACAAATCGTCGATCACCTGCGCGGCGATCCCGACCTGTCGGGCCGGATGAACTTTGTCTTTCTGCGTCGTCCTTGCCCGAGAGGATTCGGCCGCAAGAGGCCCGCCCTTCCCCTTCGGGAAGTCTTTGAAAATCGCCTCTGGGCGCGACAGGCCTACGCCCTGGCCCTGCAGCTCCACGCACGAATCGGCTTTGACCTGGCCCATCACCTCCGATCCAATTCCTTCCGTTTGCCCGGCCTGCTGTGGAAACTGCCCATTCCCTTTGTCTGGGGGCCGACGGGCGGAACGATCGAATTTCCCCGAAGCATGATGCCCATCCTCACAAGCAAAGAACGGCTGATCTACTCGCTCCGCAATACAATCAACTCCCTGCAATTCCGTTTCAGTCCTCTGGTTCGAAATGCCGCCCGCCGCGCCGCCGGACTTCTGGCACAAACCTCACAGGATCAACGGGACTTTCTCCGGATCCATCATCGCCACGCCATCCTCGCCCACGAGCAGGCCTCCAAACCCCGCGGCGGTTCCATCCATCGCTATGCGCCCACCCGCCGACTGCACATCGCATGGATCGGCCGATTCATCGACAGTAAGGCCCTGCCCATTCTCCTCAAGGCGGTCTCCGATCCGGGGATTCAATCCCGGATCACCTTGCACATCATCGGGGATGGTCCCAAACAAACCGACTGGCAGGCGCAGGCCGAACAACTCGGCGTGCAATCCTGCTGCGTCTGGCATGGATGGCTTGGCCAGCGAGAAACCCTCGAACAGCTCGATCGCTGTGATCTGATGGCTTTTACCAGTCTTCGCGATGCCACCTCCACCACCGTTCTTCAGGCCCTCTCGCTTGGCGTGCCGATCGTCTGCTTCCACATCTGCGGCTTCGGCGACATTATTGATTCGTCCTGCGGTATTCCCATCCCGGTTGAAAATCCCCAACAGGCCGTCCGCGATTTCCGCGCCGCCATCGTCGGGATCCTCGACCATCCCGAACGCATCGAACGCCTCAGCGCCGGTACCCTGAACGCCGCCGGCCACTATTCATGGGATCATTTGGTCGAACAGATCCGCGGCGTCTGGCATTCAGCTCTGGGTCTTGCCCAACCCGATTCGTCGCCCATCGAAAACACTCCCTGGGAAATTGCCGCGCCGATATCCTTATCATGAAAACCCTCGCCATCCATCCCGGTCCGATCACCCATCTCCGGACATTCGTCACCGAATATAGCCCCGAGCAGTTCTTCTTCGACGCGATCGCCGTTTCGACGATCCTGGCCGAAATGGGCGAGATCGATTTCGCCGGATTCGCCTTTCGCGGATGGGCATGGGTCATTGTCCTGATCCTGTCGGTCGTGTTCCTCATCCCCAACCGACGACGCAAGCCTATCGGATGGTCCTGGCTGGTCTGGCTTCCATGGTTCGTCTGGATGTTCGAAAAAACTGACTTCAACAATCCCACGGCCGTACAGCGATTTTTCATCTTCTCCACGCCCGTCCTGGCCCTGTGGGTCACCCAGGGATTTCGTGAGGTCACCATCGATATGCTCCGGCGTAGCTTCCGTCTGCTTGCGGTGGGTTCCGTCATTCTCTATCTCCTGGCCGCAATCCAGGACGGCAGCCGTTTGGCTATGGTCGAGTGGTACAGCATCGCCGGAATCGCGATGACCTTCACGCTGCTGGCCGTTGAAGCCATGTCGGGTTTTGTCCTCAATGCCCGCAAAGGCCTTATCCTGTTTGGCCTTTATCTGCTGATCCTTCTGGCCACCGAATCGCGCATGCCGGTCATCCTTCTTCCCCTGCTCTTTCTGCTCGGAAGCCGGTTCCGGCAACCCCTTCTCAAACCGGCCCTGAGTTTGTTTCTGGTCGTCGGAGGATTGACTCTGTTCTACGCCGAACCCGTCCAGGAAAACCTGTTTATCCGGGGCTATGGCTCCCTGGCCGACGCGTTTTCGTTCAATCCCGAGGTTATTAGTTTATCCGGGCGTCTGAACGCCTGGCCGCAGTTTATCCACAATGCCGAAGATATCTGGTTCGGAGACGGAGCCGCCTCCTCGGTTGAATTCGGCAATGTCACCTTCGGCGGCTGGTCCCATCCTCATAACGAATATATCCGGGTCCTGATCGACTATGGAATCGTCGGCATGGTCCTGCTGTCGATTCCCGTCGTCGTCATGCTCTACCGACTGTACCGCTCCCGGCCGGATCCGGTCGCCGATCCTCAACGACGCTGGTTCTGGTCCACCTGCTTTTTCGGAATCACCGCCATGCTCCTGCTGGGGATCAGCGGGAATGTCTTAATGTATATCGCCTACATCGGTAATATGCTATTCGCCGTGATCGGCTGTTACTGGTCCTCGGCTCCGGAGTCCAACCGATGCGCATCGCGCTGATCCACAATGACTATGCCGCCGTCAGCGGCGAAGAAATTATGGTCCGCCGAATCGAGCGTCTTCTCCGCCAAAACGGCCACGAGGTCTTCGTCTGGTATCCCACCAGCCGCGGGCTCCTCGGTTCGGTATGCCGGCAGGCCGCCGCGTTTGTTGGGGGAATCTACAATCCCATCGCGCGCCGCCGGATGCGCCGTTTTCTTCGGGAAACGCGACCCGAACTCATCCAGGTTCAAAATCTCTACCCGCTGTTGTCGCCATCGATCCTCCTGGAGGCCCGAGATCACACGATTCCCATCGTGATGCGATGCGCCAACTATCGCCTGCTGTGTCCGACGGGACTGATGATGCGCGACGGCCGGATCTGTCGCGATTGCTGGCACGGCCGCGAATGGAACGCCGTCCTGCACAATTGCGAAAACCGTTGCCTGAAAAGCATTGCCTATGCCTTGCGAAACTATGTTGCCCATACCCATCGCTGGTACCTTGACACCATTTCCGCCTTCTACGCCCAGACCGAATTCCAGCGGCAAATCCTCATCGAAGGCGGTCTTCCCGCCGATCGTATCTCCGTCATCCCCAACATGATCGAGCCGGCCGCACCCGCATCAGGCCCCGGTTCCATCGTCGGATTCATCGGTCGTCTCAGCCCGGAAAAAGGCGTCGATACCCTTCTTGCCGCCGCCAAGCTCCTTCCGGAGATCCCCTTTGCCGCCGCAGGATCCTTTCAGGCCATGCCGGATTTACCCAGCCGATTGCCGATCAACTTGCGCCTCCTCGGAGCCATCGAACCCGCCGGCATTTCGGATTTCTACAATCGATGCCGCTTTACCCTCCTGCCCAGCGTCTGTCTGGAGGGTTTTCCCTCGACGATCCTCGAATCCATGNNGACTTCTTTTCGATCCATTCGATTCCCGTGATCTCGCTGAAAAAATCCGCCGTCTTTGGAACAATCCCAACCTGTGCCGTCATCTCGGCCGAAACGCTCGGCAAATCGCCATGAGGGATTACACCCCCGAAACCTATTATGCCAAGCTCATGGGGATCTATGAAACCATTACCCCAATCACGGACCAATCCGATCCCGGGGATCTTGCCATACCTACATACCATGAATTCGCCGAAAACAAGTAACCGAATGGAACCAAAGTGCTTGGTTCTATCGAATCCGGATTGTGAGGAATTTCCTCATTTCGAGCTCAGTATATTTCCCTGTCAATGTAGCCGAATCCCCGCTGGATTTTGTCACTATATTGCCGATACATTATCCTTAATGAATGTGGAATGGCTATGAGTAAAGATGAGGAGGTCCTCGTGAACCCAAGTTCGAAAATCAAACTCTTGTTAGCGGATGACCATGGAATCGTACGAGAAGGCCTTAAAGCCCTTCTCCGGCGCCACTCGGATATGGAAGTGGTTGGCGAGGCCTCCACCGGAAAAGCCGCCGTTGATCTGACTCGACAAACCCTTCCGGATATCATCATCATGGATATCCAGATGCCGGACCTCAACGGGATTGAAGCTTCACGGCAAATCCTGGCCGAAAATCCCGACATCCGGATCCTGGCGCTGGCCGCCGACCTTTCCCATACCGCCATCGGGCAAGCTGTCCGTGCCGGGATCAAGGGCTTCATGCTCAAGGAATCCATGTTCTGTGAACTCATCGAGGCCATCACCTCTATCCACCGGAATCAGGAATACTATTGCCCTCGAATTCGCGGCCAATTCATTAACCATTACACCACCTTCCTCGCCACGGGAAATATCGAGAGGAAACCGGACCTTGACCGAAAGGAATACGAACTCATCCAGTGGCTCAGCCAGGGAAAATCCGTCGGCGAAATCGCCCACCACTTTGGCAAAAGCCCCAAAACCATCGATGCCAAACGCCGAAA
>PMBP01000368.1:0-1101 GCA_003152975.1 Phycisphaerales bacterium
TACGGTGGTGATATCTGGGATGCCTCGTTCGGGAATCAGGGGCGCATCTATCGCACCACTGACGGCGGGCAGACGTGGAACAAGGTACTGGAGAGTGGCGGTTGGAAGATCGGCATGGCCTGCACCAACCAAACGAACTGTTGGGTGGGCGGCAAGACTGGCCTGGTCGACTACACAACCGATCGCGGCGCCTCCTGGAATCGGGGCCGGACCAACACGTGGACGTTCATGGTCCCGCCCTATCCGACACGGGCGCCAACCCCAACCCCCTACACCCCGACCCCGGCGCCCTTTACAGGCTGGATTCGCTCGGCCGGCGCCACCACCGACGGCGGTGCGGTGATCTTCGGCGCGACCGACAACACGATCCTGCGCGCCACCAACGGCACCGACTTCTATAACTACTATCCGCCGTTCCAATGGAATGTGGCGACCTGGTCCGTGGCCTGTCCCACGGGGAGCATCTGCTACGGCGGGCAGGTCGGCGCCTATCTGGTCAAGAGCACCGATGCCGGCGCGACCTGGAAGCTGCCCGCCTATGTCATCGATCCGGGGGTGGCCGGCAATTGTCTGAAGGACAAGTATCCTGCAACAAGCACCTCTCCGGCCGGTATCCAACGCCGCTATTACGGGCTGGGGTTTGCCGACGCCAACTACGGCTGGGCGGTGGGCCCCTGTGGCGCGATCTACCGCACGACCAACGGCTCGACGTCGCGCTGGACCCCGCAAAACGCCAATATCCCGCCGGAAGTCGAGTTTCATGCGATCAATCTCCTGAGCCGGTCGAAGGCGATCACGGTCGGCGGGCGCTGGCCCGACCCGGCGATTCCCAACGACACAATGCATGCGGTTGTGTATGGCACCCTCGATGGGACTAACTGGGGGCCCGGACCCGCGCCCGACACCGACGAGTTGATGGGCCTGGCGGCCTTCACTGACGCCACCTACGTGGTGGACATGTCCGGGCATATCTGGCGCTGGAACGGCCCGCTGGTGCCGGCGGACCCCACGCCGACCGTCACGGCGACGCCGAATGTGACTGAGACGCCGACTGCCACGGCGACCGCAACCGCTACGTCCACTGAGACGCCAACCGCCACG
>PMBP01000368.1:1122-3438 GCA_003152975.1 Phycisphaerales bacterium
CTCCGGCAGGGACTCCAGACGGTGATGACCGCGACCTCGAACGCCGAGGGCGTCGCCGTCTTCCACGGCGTGGCGCCCGGTTCATACATTGTGATGCAGCTTGAACCTTTGCCGGGCTACACGCCGGGTTACTCGCAATTTGCCGTGTCTGCCCTCGCCGGCCAGGAGACGGAGCTCGATTGGCCCTTCGAACTCTCAACCCCGACACCGACAGCCACAGCGACCGCATCGCCCACAGCGACCGCATCGCCCACGGGGACGTCAACCGCTACGCCCACGTCGACACCGACGGCGACTCTGACGCCCACCTCTACCGAGACGGCAACGTCGGCGCCGCCCCCCACCCCCTATCGAATGTGGCTGCCGATGCTGCTCTGGTGACGGGCGTTACCGGTCGGAGAGCCGCGTTTTTCTGATCGGGGGCAGTCCCGATGCGCAGACACTAGCCCGCCTGGCGGCAGCGCCGTGATCCGCGGCGATCACGGTGCTGCCGGTGCGGTCGATGGGGGCTGGCCGGTAAATCTACTGGTCGGTGAGCTTGACTCACCTTGGACTTGGACGCGGCCGCGAACATGGCTGGTGGCACACCGATCCTTGCTACCCCGAAAGAAGAGACCGAAAGCAACCTGGAGTTGGCGCTGGCACAGGCCATAGCCTAAGATGCGCAAGAGATCGTCATCCGTGGGGCGATAAGCGGCGGTGCCGATCGCATGATAGCCCCGACAACTGCCTCGTAAAACCGCTTGGAAGGAAAACCTCAATGGTCAGGCGTGTCCCGGATCGGTATTATGCCATCGGCATTACGCTGCTCTTCGGCCTTGCCGCAGCGATTGGCATTGTCCACCACGAGATGTGGCGCGATGAGATCCAGGCATGGCTGCTTGCCCGGGATAGTGTATCTCTGATCGACCTGGCGCGTCACCTCAAGTACGAAGGACATCCCATCCTCTGGTACGTTTTCTTGATGGCACTGACTCGTGTCACGAAATCCCCGGCCGTGATGCAGGCCTTCCACTTGCTTTGTGCGATGGCGACGGTCTACGTCTTCGCCAGATATTCGCCTTTCAATCGTCTGCAAAAACTACTTTTCGCCTTCGGATATTTCCCGCTTTATGAGTATGGGATTATCAGTCGAAATTATGGGATCGGCGTGTTCCTGCTTTTCGTCTTCGCAGCACTATTCAAGAAACGTAGTGCCCGGTTTCTTTGGATTGCCGTCGTCTTAAGTTTTGCAGCCCACACAAACGTCATTGTGCTGCTTATCGTCCTGGCGGTCGGTTTCGCGCTGCTCGCCGAGTATCTCGCCGGCAGACGGACAAAATCCTCAGAGCAAAGGACGGCAAACTGGCTCTTCTGGGGCGGTTTTGTCTTGATTGCCTTGGCGGTTGTCGCGTCGATCCTGCAGATGATTCCCCCAGTTGATAGCGGCTATGTTCCAGAATGGACGCTCGCGCTATCGGTCGGCCGGCTGACGCGAGTCATCGATTTGGTCTCCCGCGCTTTCTTTCCGATACCCCAGGTGCGCTTCGATTTCTGGATCCATGTACCATTGCTGGAAACACTCGCCAGTTTCCGAAAGGTAGAACTCCCTTTGTCGGTTGCGATCGTAGCTTGGATCGCGCTGGCGCTGCTGCGAAAGCCGATCGCGTTGATCATGTACCTCCTCGGCACGATCGGGCTGTTGAGCTTCTTCTATGTGAAGAACCTGGGCGCCATTCGTCATCACGGGTTTCTCTTCATCCTTTTCATCGTGGCAGTGTGGGTGGCGCACGACTGTCGCGAGGTGAATTGGCTCAAGCCGCTCGGTCGTTTGAGCGGCCTCGCAGAGAAATCGCTTGGCCCAATCCTGACAATCCTCCTGTTGATTCACGTCATCGGCGGCGTGATCGCGGTCGGCTTGGATTACCGTTACGTTTTCTCCAACGGTGAGGCTGCCGCACGTTTCATCGGAGACGCGCAGATGCAGGATCTGCCAATGGTGGCCTACAACGACTATGCCACGTCCACAATCGTCGGCTACCTGGGCAAAGATCGAGCCTATTACCCGCAAGGGCAACGATGGGGATCCTTTGTGATTTGGGATACTGCGAGGGAAGCGCCGGTGACAGACGAGGAGATCATTTCCTCCGCGATCCGCCTGCAGACCGAACTGAGGCAGGATGTCTTGCTCGTTCTGGATCACCCATTGAACCTGGACAGGCCCACCCAAGGTCCCCTCACAGAGGTAGCGCGGTTCACTGGGGCAACGATCAGCGATGAGGATTTCTATCTTTACCGGTTATCGCGATAGTTTGACACCCATACTGGTTGTGTTAA
>PMBP01000409.1 GCA_003152975.1 Phycisphaerales bacterium
GACCCTTCATTCAGCGATAATATAACATGGTATGTTTCTCCATGTCGAATATTGCCCTAACGAACGATTTTGGGTAAATCTGAAAAATAATGAGTCTCAACCCTTACAACGACTGTGCTAGGATCGACGCATCGGGATGCTACCGCTAAACCGGCGGCATGAAGCCGGGGGGAGAGAATAACCCCCGGCATCAATTTGGGGGCTTTCATGCTTTGGCGGGAATAATCCCGACAAACCGCATCCCGATAAAACGAATTGGGACCGAAAAAACGGTCGGGAGGGCACTGAGTCCCGAACAAAACGGGACTCAGCACAGCAACCGGACGCGATGGAACGCGTCTCTCCACGAGGGCGGTTCGCGAACCGCCCTTACAATTGGGCATCCCGATAAATTGGGACCGTGTTCCTACCGGCCGCGACCCGCCACGGCGATTAAACTTCGCGCGGCCCTCCATCCACCTCGCTTCGCTCGGAGGCTGCCACCCCATAAAAAAACACAAGCGGGGACGCTTGTGCAACATCTGGATTCCGGCCTGCGCCGGAATGACAACAAAAGGGCAGGGAGTCGAGCCGCGACAGGCGGGGATCCGCCTGGGTCTGCCAGAGGTGGATCACGGGCGTTTTCCAGCGGTAGCCGAGGGTTCGCAGAATCCGGAGCAAATTTTCGGGCAAGGGCGTTTTCAAACAGGGGCGGAGAACCTATAATGTCGCGGCGGCACTTAAAACACTAATCCTTCCGAGGAGACAGATATGACAGTCACATCACGACAGCGGCTGGCGGCGACCCTGGCCCACAAGCCGGGGGATCGGGTCTGCGTGGATTTTGGGGGCACGGCGGTAACTGGCGTGAATGTTACGGCGGTGACCCGGCTTCGCAAGGCACTTCTGGGCGATGTCAACTACCGTGTCAAGGTGGTCGAGCCGTATCAGATGCTCGGCGAGATCGACGAGCCATTGGCCGAGGCGATGGGCGTGGATGTCGTCGCGGTCAACGGCCCGCGGACGATGTTCGGATTTGCCAACAAGGACTGGAAACCCTTCAAGCTTTTCGACGGCACCGAGGTGCTGGTCGGCGGACAGTTCAACCTCAAGGACGACGGCAAGGGTGGATTTTTCATCTACCCGGAAGGCGACACGAGTGTTCCGCCCAGCGGGCACATGCCCAAGGGCGGATTTTATTTTGACGCGGTCTGCCGGCAGGCGCCGATTGTCGAGGAAAAACTTGACCCGAAGGACAACCTGGTTGATTTCGGGATCTTGAGCGAAGCGGATATAAAGCATTACGCCACGCTGGCCGAGCGGGCGGCGGCGAAAAACAAGGGCGCGATCCTGACGGCGCCGGGCTGCGCGTTCGGGGATATCGCGCTGGTGCCGGCGACCTGGATGAAGCGCACGCCGGGTATCCGGGAGATCGAGGAGTGGTATGTCTCGACGGCGATCCGGCGGGATTATGTGTGGAAGGTTTTCGAGGGCCAGTGCCAGATCGCGCTGAAAAATCTGGCGGCGCTGGCCAAGGTCATCAGCGACAAGGTGCAGGCGGTATTCCTGACGGGCACGGACTTCGGCACGCAGCGCGGGCCGTTCATCGCGCCGCAATCGTATCGCGACCTGTACAAGCCGTTCCACAAGACGATCAACGATTTCGTACACAAGAACACACCGTGGAAGACCTTCATCCACTCCTGCGGCAGCGTGGTGGAACTGATCCCGGACTTTATTGACGCGGGATTCGACATCCTCAATCCGGTGCAGTGCTCGGCCGAGGGGATGGACGCCCAGGGACTCAAGGACCGCTTCGGCGATCGTGTGACCTTCTGGGGCGGCGGGGTCGATACGCAGAAGGTGCTGCCTTTCGGCACGCCGCAGGAGGTCTATGACCAGGTGCGGCGGCGGATCGAGATATTCAACAAGGGCGGCGGCTTTGTGTTCAACACCATTCACAACATCCAGGCCGGCACGCCGGTGGAGAACCTGCTGGCGATGGTCAAGGCGATTAAAGAGAGCAAGTAAACCTTCATTCGGTTCAATGGGAGCGGCCGATGCAATTTCACATCCTCGACACGGTGGTGCTGGTGGCGTTTTTTGCGCTGGTGCTGGGAACCAGCATGATCAAGAGCCGCAGGGAAAAGACCAGCGAGGATTATTTCCTCGCCGGCCGGGGCCTGAAGTGGTACCTGATCGGCTTTTCGATCGTCGCGGCTAACATCTCGACCGAGCAGTTCGTCGGGATGGCCGGATCGAGCGCGGGGTCGGTCGGCCTAGCGGTGTCGGGTTATCAATTGCTCGGCGCGGTGACGATCGTGTTTGTGGCGATCTGGTTTTTGCCGCGGTTCCTGCGGGCGGGAATCTACACCATGCCCGAATACCTCGAATATCGCTACAACCCGGCGGCGCGGGGGATCATGGCGCTGTACACGATGCTGATCTATGTGTTTGTGCTGCTGGCGGCGGTGATCTATTCGGGAGCGCTGACGCTGCACAAGATTTTCGACATGGACCTGACGACGGCGGCCTGGCTGATCGGAATCATCGCGGCCCTCTATACGACCTGGGGCGGGCTAGCGGCGGTGGCGTGGGCGGACTTGTTCCAGGGCTCGGCGCTGCTGATCGGGGGGATCGTGACGATGGCGCTGGGGCTGTGGAAGATCGGCGGGATCGAGCCGTTTTTGGCGCACAACGCCGACCGGCTGCACATGGTGCTTCCGGCCGATCACCCGGAGATGCCGTGGACGGTGCTGGTACTGGGTTTGTGGATCCCGAATTTCTATTATTGCGGGCTCAACCAGTTCATCGTGCAACGGACGCTGGCGGCGCAGAGTCTTCGGCAGGGCCAGCTCGGCATCATCTTCGCAGCGGCGCTGTGGCTGATCGTGCCGTTTGCGATCGTGATGCCGGGGATCATGGCCCTGCAACTTTACGGCGACCAGATCGCCAAGCCCGACGAGGCGTTTCCGACGCTGATCCGAAACCTCATCCCGATCGGGATGCGGGGATTTATCTTTGCGGCACTGGCCGGGGCGGTGATCAGCACGCTGGCCTCGCTGCTCAACAGCGCCGCTACGATCTTCACGATGGATCTCTACAAGCGGTCGTTGCGACCGCAGGCCAGCCAGGCAAGCTTAGTGTGGATGGGCCGGATCCTGACGCTGCTGTTTGTGCTGCTGGGGTGTTCGATCGCACCGCTGCTGAGCAACGAGCGATTCGGCGGGATCTTCCGCTACATCCAGGAATACCAGGGCTTCATCTCGCCGGGGATTCTTGCGGCATTCGTGTTCGGGTTCCTTGTGCCCGTGGCACCGCCGGCGGCGGGAATCACGGCGCTGGTGGCCAATGTGCCGATTTACGGGCTGCTGTGGCTGATGGATTCGGGGATCGTCCCGTCGATGACGCTCAAGATCGCGTTTCTCAACCGCATGGCGATCACCTTCGGCGTGCTGATTGCGCTGATGGCCGTGATCACGATCCTGCGGCCGCTGCGACAGCCGCGAACAATGCCGGTGCGGGAGGATATCGACATGACCCCCTCGCCAAGCGTGCTGTGGCTGGGCGGACTGGTAATCGCGGGAGTCATTGGTTTTTATATCCTGTTCTGGTAATATTCGGCATAAATAATATAAAATATAAAAATAAAGGGAGGCCTTTCTGGAATCGGAAAGGTTTCTCAAGTCGGAGGATTTTCGATGAAGCGATGGATTAGCTGGCTGGTTGTATGCGGAATGGTGTTCGGCACCGTTGCTTTGGTACAGGCGCAGGGGCAGGCGCGAAAGGTGATCAGTCTCGACGGCGTCTGGCAGGTTGCGCAGGGATCGATGGATGCGACGCCGACGGCCTTTGATCATACAGTGCCGGTGCCGGGGCTGCTGGATATGGCCAAGCCCGCCTTCGAGAAGGTGGGGGCCAAGGCCGATCCGCAGCAGGCCTTCTGGTATCGGCGGTCGTTTGCCGTCGATGGCAAGATCCCGGATACGGCGATCCTGCTGATCCACAAGGCCCGCTATGGCACAAAGGTCTGGCTCAACGGCCAGCTCGCAGGCGAACACATGCCGTGCTTTACGCCGGCTTATCTGGATGTCAAATCGCTGCTCAAGGGCGAGGGGCAGGAGAATGTGCTGGTGATTCGTGTGGGGGCCGGGCGCGAGGCGCTGCCGAAGGGACAGCCCGACGGCTGGGACTTCGAGAAGTACCTTTACATCCCCGGTATCTACGACTCCGTCGAGTTGATCCTGACGGGCAATCCGTACATCGTCAACATCCAGACGGTTCCGCAGATCGACAAGAAGACGGTTCGCGTCGTCGCCGAGATCGCCAATCCCGGCAAGCTGGCCGAGATCACCGTCGGCTGCACGATCCGCGAGGCCAAAAGCGGCAAGGTCGTCCACACCGAATCGACGAAAGTCGGCAACCTGGCCGACATTGACAAGTTCCCCTTTGCCGGCGCATTTCCGATTCCGGATTGCCAGCTTTGGTCGCCGGAGGACCCGTTCCTCTACGAAATCGAGCTGACCACGCCGGGCGATGCGATGAAGGCCCGCTTCGGGATGCGGTCATTTCGATTTGACCCGAAAATTAAGCGCGCGATCCTCAACGACAAGACTTATTACATGCGCGGGACGAATGTCTGCATCTATCGCTTTTTTGAAGACGCACTCCGCGGTGACAAGCCCTGGCGGGCCGAGTGGGTTCGCCGGCTGCACGAGCAGTTCCGGACGATGAACTGGAACAGCATCCGTTACTGCATCGGGTTTCCGCCGGACTTCTGGTACGACATCGCCGATGAGGTGGGCTTTCTGATCCAGGACGAATTTCCGATCTGGCTGCTGAGCGACGCGCCGACCAAGCCGACGGCCGACAAGATCATCCCCGAATATACCGATTGGATGCGGCAACGGTGGAACCACCCGTGCGTGGTGATCTGGGACGCCCAGAACGAAAGCTTTACGCCGGAGACGGCCAAGGCGATCGCGGCGGTGCGGGGGCTGGACCTGTCCGGCCGGCCGTGGGAAAACGGCTGGGAGGCCCCGCAGAGCCCGACCGACTGNNGAGATGCCGACGGTGTCGGGCGTGCCGAACCTGAATGACGCTCAGAAGAAACAGCCCGCTTCCATCATCATCAACGAGTACTGCTGGCTTTGGCTCAATCGCGACGGAACGCCAACGACGCTGACCAAGAAGGTCTATGCCGACCTGCTGGGCCCGGAGTCCACGACGGACCAGCGGCGGCTGACTTATGCCCGGACGCTGGCGGCGCTGACGGAGTTTTGGCGGACGCACCGCCAATGTGCCGGCGTGCTGAACTTCTGCGGGCTGGGCTATTCCCGCGACGGAGCGGCCGAACGGCCTCTGGGCGGGGCGACCAGCGACAACTTCATCGATCTGGAAAAGCTGGTCTATGAGCCGTTTTTCGAGAAGTACATCCGCGATGCGTTCGACCCGGTGGGCGTGATGCTGGATGTCTGGGCCGAGACGCTGCCGGCCGAATCCGATCAGACCTTCAAGGCCGTCGTAATCAACGACCTTCCCGCGGATTTTGCCGGGGTGCTGCGGCTGAACCTGACGCGGGACGGGAAAACGGTTGCCGAGCAAAAGCAGGACTGCAAGGTCCCCGGTTTTGGCCGGGCGGAATTTTCGTGTACGATGAAACTGCCGGCCGAGCAGGGCAGCTACACGCTGATCGCCGAGCGGATCGATTCGCAGGGCAAGGCCGTACGGAGTCTTCGCGACTTCAAGGCCGTCACTCCCAAGTAACCCAAAGGAAACCGATATGACCAAGACAACCGATTTGACGCATCCGTCCTCGCAAGGCAGTTTGATCTATGTGGTCCTGATCTGCATCATCGCGGCGCTGGGGGGCCTGCTGTTCGGGTACGACACCGGCGTGGTCAACGGCGCCATCGGCCCGTTGATCGCCAAGTTCGGGCTGGACCGGGTGATGGAGGGCTGGGTGATGGGCTGTGCCCTGCTGGGCTGCGCGATCGGCGTGGCGTGCGTCGGGGCGCTGACCGACTGGCTCGGCCGCAAGAAGGTCATGATCATCGCGGCGATCCTGTTTTTCGTCTCGGCGATCGGGACGGCCCTGCCCAACGATATCTGGACGCTGATCCTCTTTCGCACGATCGGGGGCCTGGGCATCGGGACGGCCTCCAGCGCCTGTCCCCTGTACATCGCGGAGATCACGCCGGCGCGGATCCGCGGGCGAATGATTTCGGTCAACCAGTTCGCGATCGTCTCGGGAATTCTCGGCGTGTTCTTCGTCAACTACTTCATC
Organism: Phycisphaerales bacterium; assembly: GCA_003152975.1. Lineage (GTDB taxonomy): Bacteria > Planctomycetota > Phycisphaerae > Sedimentisphaerales > Anaerohalosphaeraceae > FEN-1350. The sequence goes on from PMBP01000409.1 coordinate 6,266, forward strand.
GCGCTGCAGGGCGACGAGGCCTGGAACCAGAATGTCGGCTGGCGGTGGATGTTCGGCTCGGGCGTCCTGCCGTCGGTGGTGCTGTTTGTGCTGCTGCTGTTCGTGCCGGAAAGCCCGCGATGGTTAGTCAAGCAGAATCGGCCCGGCGAAGCCGAGGCGATCCTGACCCGCGTCAACGGCCCGGATCGGGCCCGCGCCGAACTGGAGGAGATCCGCCAGGCCATCTCACAGGAAAGCGGCTCGCTCGCCCAGTTGTTCCAACCGGGGATGCGGGTGGCGCTGTTTATCGGGATCGCGCTGGCGACCCTGCAGCAGGTCACGGGCATCAATGTCTTCCTGTACTTCGGCACCGAGATCTTTAAGCGCATGGGCTCGGAGACCAACGCGGCCCTCTTGCAGACCGTGATCGTCGGCTCGGTGAACCTGCTATTTACGATCGTGGCTATCTGGACGGTGGACCGGCTGGGGCGGCGGCCGCTGATGGTCCTGGGCTCGGCGGGGATGTGCGTGTCGCTCTTGGCGATGGGGACCTTCGCGTTCCTCCAGAGCCAGAGCATGTGGATCCTGGTGTGCATCCTAGGCTATATGGCGTGCTTTGCCCTGTCGATCGGGCCGGTAACCTGGGTGATCCTGGCGGAAATCTTCCCGACCAAAATCCGTGGCCGCGCGATGGCGATTGCGACCTGCTGCCTGTGGATCGCCAACTATGTGATCTCGCAGACCTTCC
>PMBP01000185.1 GCA_003152975.1 Phycisphaerales bacterium
GCCCAGGCCCTGATCAACGATCCCGACCTGCTGATCCTCGACGAGCCCACCTCCGGCATGGACCCCATCGGAACCCGCCAGATCAAGGACCTCCTGATCCACCTCGGAAAACGCGGCAAGACCATCCTTTTGTGCAGCCACCTCCTGGCCGATGTCGAGGATGTCTGCGATCGCATCGGCATCCTCTACGGCGGCCGGATGCAGGTCGAAGGACCCGTCCGTGACCTCCTCCAGCAAAGCGACAAAAAGCAGATCATCACCGACACCCTCAGCGATACGGCGATGCACAAGATCGAGGCGATTGTCGCCGCGGAAAATTCCGAGTGCCGCGTCAGTTCGCCCATGAACCGCCTGGAAGACCTCTTCGTCCGGGTCGTCTCCGAGGCCCAGCGGCGGCAGGAGCGGACCAGCGGCGCCATCAGCACCACCGCCATCGGCGGCTTCCTGGCCGAAGAACAAAAGACCGACGACATCCTCCAGCGTCTTGCGGCCTCCAAACCGGATGCCGAGCCCCAGGAATTCCGCAAACCCCAGTTCGTTGAGCTCACGCCCGTTCAGTCCGACCCGGGCCCCGCTCCGGTCAAGTCGGATCTGTTGGACCAGTTGAGCCAAACGCCGGCGGCGCCGATAATCCAGGCCCAGCCCCAGACCAGCCGGCCGACGGAACTTCCCCCGCAAAATCTCGACGACATCCAGCAGAATGTTTTGGACGCCCTCATGGATCGCTCCAAGCGGGGCAATGCCGACACCCATCCGACCCAGCGGCCCCCAAAGCCCGGAGACAAGAATCATGCGTAGGATCTGGGCGATCGCGTCCAACACCATTGCCCAGGCGATCCGGCTCAAGTCCGCCGGTATCATCATCGTTCTGCTGGCGGTCCTGTTACCCATGATGGGCCTGACCGTCGTGGGCGACCAGACCCTCAAGGGCAAGCTCCAGACCTTTTCCAGTTATGGCCTGTCGCTGACTAGCGTCCTCTTGTGCCTGTTGACGATCGTAATTTCCTGCTATTCACTGACCAGCGATCTCAAGTACAAGCAGATCTTCCTGGTCGCCACAAAACCCATCCGCCGACATGAACTCCTCCTGGGAAAATTCCTGGGCGTCATCGTCCTGGATGTGCTCCTGCTGACGATCTTTTCCGGCATCGTCTATGGCCTGACCTGGTCGTTGCCGTGGTTGGTCAAAGCCCCTCAAGGACAACGGCAGCAGGCCGACCGCGAATTCTTCACCGCCCGCGCCGTTCTCACCCCGACGCTGGACGAGCAAGCCGTCGAACAGGAGGTCCAGCGGCGCTACGATCAGTTGAGAAAGGACGACCAGATTCCGGAGGACATGACGCGGGAGCGCGTCCTCGGCCAGATCCGGAGCCAGGAATTGTTCCGCGCCAAAGCTTGCGAGCCCAGCCACGAAAAAATCTGGGAATTCGACTCGGTCCGAGCCAAAGACCCCAATGACTTGATCTTCGTTCGGTATAAATACCGCGTCGCCGGCCAGACCCTCGACACCCAGATCGCCGGCGCTTGGAAGATCGGCGATATCCGACCCCTCAAGACCGGGCAACCCCCGGGCACGCCGATCTTCGCCGTGGAGCGAATCGAAACCACCCAAACCGAGCTGGAATTCGCGGTCCCAGCCGCCTGCGTCGCCGCGGATGGCTATGTCGGCCTGGTGTTCTTCAACGACCCGCAGAACAACACGCAAACGATTATCCTCGACGATTTGAAGGTGATGTACCGTACCGGAAGCTTTGAGGGCAACTTCCTTCGGGTGGCCGGCATGATCCTGGTCCGGCTGGTCTTTCTGGCCGCTATGGGCGTCAGCGTCTCGACCTGGTTGTCGTTCCCGGTGGCCGTCCTGATTTGTCTGGCAACCTACACCTCCGGCATGATCAACGGATTTATCATCGAATCCATCAAGAGTCTCTCCTCGACCCTGACGATCCTCTATGCCTTTTCCATCCAGCCGATCCTGTGGTTCATCCCGAAATTCGACGAGCAGTTCAACCCGACGGACTATCTCGTGGAGGCCAAAACCCTCGGATGGCTGTTCCTGGCTCAGGCATGGGGCGTCACCGCATTGATCAAGAGCGGATTGTTGTTGCTGGTCGGAATGTGGATATTCCGTCACCGCGAAATTTCCAAAACGACGAGCGGATAGCGATGAAATGGCGTGATCGATTGATTGTTCTAGCGTCCGCAATCCTCGGATGCGGATTGTTGTGGACGGCCGGATCGCGGCTGGCTCCGCTGACCCAGTCCCGTCAGGAGATGGGATTGGTGGCCACCACCCCTCTGGAAAACGCCCCGCCGTCGCTGGCCTTTGCCACCGTCGCCATGGGCGCCTTTCGCGGCCTGGTGGTCGATGTCCTGTGGATGCGGGCCGATCGCCTCAAGGAAAAGGGCCAGTTCTTCGACGCCAAGCAACTGGCCGAATGGATCACCACCCTCCAGCCGCGATTCGCCGCCGTGTGGGATTTTCACGCCTGGAACATGGCCTACAATATCTCCGTGGCCGTGCCCAATACCCAGTGGGAAGAACGCTGGCGGTGGGTCCGCAACGGCTACGAGTTGCTCCGGGACAAGGCCATCCCCCTCAACCCCAAAAGCATCCTTCTGTACCGCTCAATGGCTTGGATCTTTCAGCACAAAATGGGCGGAATCGCCGACGACTGCCATCGCCACTACAAGCGGGAACTGGCCCTGGCCATGCGGGCACTGCTGGGCGATCCCGAAACCAACGAAATGTTTGAAAAGCTCAACGCCGCCCCGACGGACCTGGCCGAGCGATTAAAGGATCCCGGCGTTGCCGCGTTCATCGCCAAGCTACGGGCCGCTGACAAGGCCTTCGCCGAGGCCGACGACATGACCCTCGTCGCCAACTACCTGGCCTTGCGCCAAAATCCCAAGAAGTTCGATCCCAAGTCCTTCGCCGTCATCGACGAATTCCGCGGCGGCGAAATCCTCGACCGGTTCGATCTTTTCGCTCGCGCCTATCAGCTCCGCCATGAATGGAAAATGGACATCGCCTTCATGCAGGAACTCAACAAAAGGTTCGGCCGTACGAATATCAACGACCCCAACAACCGCCAGCCCTTGAACTGGGAACATCCCAACGCCCACGCCATCTACTGGGCCCAACTGGGACTCAAGGTCGCCGGTCGGCCGGGCCAATACATCATCGACGAAAAAAACACCGACCGTATCGTCTTTCACGGCCTTCAGAGTCTCTATCGCCAAGGCGACATGATTATCTACGGCACTCCGGGCGAACTGCCGACCGTGTTTCTGCGGCCGGACCTGCGGATGTTCGAAAGCTGTAACGAGGCATGGAAACAGGATATTGCCAAATACGAAGCCCTGGAGAAAGGTAATCCCAAAGCCGTCCGCGGCGGCCATCGGAATTTTCTCGAAAACGCCATCGAACTGTTTTACCGGGCCGGGCACAAGGAAAAGGCCGGCCAAATCTACCTCCAGCTTCGAAAGGAATATTCATCCGGGGAGCACAGCGGCGACTATTCCATGCCCTTGATCGAGTTCGTCCATGCCCGCATCAACGAAGAACTCGACCGGATCAGCGATAAGGACGCCACCGAACAGATCCTGATGTCCCTGCACGAGGCCTATTTCCAGTACGCCGTCCGCCGTGACTCCGAGGCCGAGTCCCGCGAGGCATGGGCCAAAGAGGTCTATGTGCTCTACCAGAACAAATACGGCGCTCAGGAACAGTATCGAATGGGCCTGCCGGATTTCGAAATGATCCGATTCGCCGCCTTCATGGCCTTTATGAACGACCAGAACTACCCCGAAGTCCTGCGGCGAAACCTGCTGGCCCGGATCCAGCTCGAACGACCCGATCTGTACAAGCAACTCGAAGAGCAAAAACAGGTCTTTCGCGACCTGATGGAAAAGCAATCGCAGCAGCAGCCGGCGCCGGGCTCGAAATAACCCGGTTCATTCCCGGATGTATCGGTAATTGAATCGTCGATTCGGCGCGCTGTCGCCCGACAGGGCCAGGTCGATCGGATTCTCCAGCGTTCTGGGATTGTCGGCCCAGTGAAAATCCAGCCGAAATGTCCCCTTCCCGATCCCCAGGTCCGCCTTCGGGATCGCCAGCTCCATTTCGTTGCCCGCGATGGCATATGCCGGAGTGCCGACGGTCTTCCACTGCCCTCCCTCCCACCGACACAGCGTCGTCTGCCTCGGCCCCGAGACCTCCCGGTTGACCAGATAGTCGTATCCCCCCCATCCGGTCGCGGGATTGCCGTCCGCGTCGATCAGCAGCAGCATCCACCGGGAATCCGTCCGCGGCGAGATCATTTGCCGGGTCTGGGCGTAAAAGTACACCCGCTCGGTATCCGATGCAACTTTCAGCGTCACAAAGTCATTGCGGCCCGATGTGTCGGCGTAAGCGAGCTTGTCGCCCCAGCCCTTCTCGTTGCGATGCTCCGTGTCGCCGATCGTATCCCGAAATTCCGGCTCGACCGGCTTCCATTCCTCGAAGTTTCCATCGATCGCGATTGAGAAATCCATCTTCGCCGTCGGGATCGGCCGCACCCCCTTGTATCGCCGGACAAAATCGACAAGCTGGTAATAGTAATTGTCCGTGTGCCCCCCGGCCATCGGCTCGATGTCCCGGCTGTATTCCTGGTTGTACGCATCGACAAAAAAAGTCTGCCCCGCCGCCAGTGGCCGTCCGAGCAGCGACCCCGCCGTTTGTCCCGCCTCCTGAATAAATCGCTGCGCCACCCACTCGTTCCAGCCGGTCACGAACGCGAACTCAGGGCCGATCTTTAGCGCCCGCCGGATCTGCTCGGCGAAAAACAGCCCCCGCCCTTCGCTTCCGGTCAGGCCGAATGCGTTATTCGCCGGCTGTCGCCCCGCCTGAAAACTCCGCCCGACATTCGTCGTCGGATGCTCCGCCGCGCACACCGCCAACTCTTCGGCCTTCTGGGCCGATTCGTGCCAGCCGTAGCGGTTCTCGCTGTGGTCCAGCCACTGCCAAGTGTCTTTGCCGTGCGTCCACGCCCAGCACTTGCGAATTGTGAAAAACTCGCGGATCTGGGCCGGCAATCCCTCCCACTCGTCGCCGAGGATCAGGGGTTTGCCCTTCCATCGATACCATAATTCCGGGTACAGATTCTTTGAATACAGCTCCCGGTACAGCGTCTCGATCGTCTGTTGCGCCGCCGAATGCGTCACGAAACAAAACAGCGGCGTCCGTTGCCCCTGCGCCCGAAGCTCGGCATAAACCTTACAGACCGTCAGATACACATTCGAGTATGTGACGGCGTTGGTCGCGTCGAAGATCAGCGTGTCGATCCCGGCATCGTTGAGCATAAAACAATGCCGCCGGATCACATACTCGCTGTCGGACACATAATACCCCAATTCCGGCTTGCCCCAGTGATGAAACGCCCCCGGCGGCCCCCACTTCGGGTTCTCCGGATCGGCCGCCAGAAGCTGCGTGATGTCGAACGGTCCGGCCTGCCCGTGCTGCCCGAGCCACAGAAAATAAAAAATCCCCACCGTCCGGTCCGCCCGCGGATCCCCGCACTCGGCCCGCGTCGCCAGCGTCCGGCCCAGCCCGTCGGTCGCCACCCAGGTGTCGCTGTACAAATCCCGCGGGGTCTGCGCCGACAATCCCGAAACCAGCGCCAGGCCCCATGCCGCGATGTAAATCCATTCGTTTGTTTTCATGCCGACCACGCTATCACAAATTCCCGCCCTTGTCCACACCCCCGCTCAAAACCAAACTTGCCCCAACGCCGTTCTTCGGGTATCCTGTCCCCGGCCGCATCGAGGATGCGGGTGCCGCCGGACCCTTTTTCGGTGGACAATTTCGCGTAAAGAAAGGATACACGATCATGAAAACCGGATCCAAACAGGGCGTTCGCTGTTCATGTTTATTACTCGTCGCCTTTGTCCTGATTACAGGCATGGCCGCCGCCGATGTCTTCGTCTCCCCGCAGGGCAGCGACGCCAATCCCGGCACGCAGGACAAGCCCTTCGCATCGCTCGAGGCCGCGCGCGATGCAATCCGCGCCCTCAAGGCCAATCCCCTTCCCGCCGGCGGCGTTACCGTCTGGCTGCAGGGCGGCGACTATCCTCGGACCAACGGCTTTGAGCTCACCGCCACCGATAGCGGCACCCCTGAATCTCCCATCGTCTATCGCGCCGCCGAAAAGCAAACCGTCCGCCTCCTCGGCGGCCGCGCGCTCAGCGGCCTGACCCCCGTCGCCGACCCCGCCATCCTCTCGCGCCTCGACGAAAAGGCCCGCGGCAATGTCCTCTCCGTCGATCTCAAGGCCCTCGGCGTAACCGACTTCGGCCAGCTCCGTTCCCGCGGCTTTGGCCGGTCCACCACCCCCGCGCACCTTGAACTGTTCTTCGCGGGCAAGCCCATGACCTTGGCCCGTTGGCCCAACGAAGGCCAGTACGAAAAAATCGCCTCCATCCCGACCGACCGGGCCCGCGATGACGACCACGGCGGCAAAATCGGCGACCTCAAGGCCGGCTTCTTCTACGCCGGTGACCGGCCAAAACAGTGGAAATCCCTCGACGATATCTGGGTTCACGGCTACTGGGCCTGGGACTGGGCCAACTCATACGAGAAAGTCGAATCCATCGACCGTGAAACCCGCCTGATCAAAACCCTCTCCCCCTACGGCCTCTACGGCTTCCGCCCCGGCCAGCGATTCTACTACCTCAACATCCTCGAAGAACTCGACGAGCCCGGCGAGTACTTCGTTGATCGCGCCACCGGCCTCCTCTACTTCTGGCCCCCCGCCGATCCCGCCTCCGGCGAAACCCTTGTCTCCCTGATCGAAAGCCCGCTGGTCACCCTCAAGGACGCCTCGAGCATCACCCTTCGCGGCCTGATCTTCGAAGCCGCCCGCGGCAACGCCCTGACCATCGAGGGCGGCGCCAAGAACACCGTCGCGGGCTGTTCTTTCCGTCAACTCGGCAACTACGCCCTCCAGATCAACGGGGGTCTGGGCCACCAGATCGTCAGTTGCGACATCAGCTACACCGGCGACGGCGGAGTGGAACTGTCCGGCGGCGACCGCAAGACGCTGACGCCGTGCGGGCACGCGGTGGAGAACTGCCACATCCATCACTTCGCCCGCTGGAATCGCATTCTCTGCCCGGCCATCCTGGCCGACGGCGTGGGCATGCGCTTCGCGCACAACCTGCTGCACGACGCGCCGCACACGGCGATCCTCTTCAGCGGGAACGAATTGGTGATCGAGTGTAACGAGATTCACACGGTGTGCATGGAGACCGGCGACGCCGGCGCCATCTATACCGGCCGCGACTACACGTTCCGCGGGAACGTCGTCCGCCACAACTTCATCCATCACATGGGCGGCGTCGGGATGGGCACGATGGGCGTGTACAACGACGACTGCGTCAGCGGCACGGTCATGTTCGGCAACGTCTTCTGGCACGTGCAGCGTGCCGCGTTCCTCGGCGGCGGCCGCGATTTCCGGGTCGAGAACAACATCTTCGTCGACTGCACGCCGGCGGTGGCGCTGGACGGGCGCGGGCTGTCGCCGGCGCCGGTCTGGCACGACATGGTCTACCAGACCATGAAGCAGAGCCTGGAGGCGATGAACTGGCGGCAGCCGCCGTACAGCACGCGGTACCCGGAGCTGGCGGACCTGGTCCCGTACTACGCGAAGACCGACGGCATTCCACCGGGCAACATCCTTGTGGCGCACAATATCAGCGTCGGCGGCCAGTGGACGGAGATCGGTTGGGGTGCGACCCCGGACATGGCACGGTTCCAAGACAACCTGGTCGGGCAGGACCCGGGATTTGTGGACGCGGTCCACGGCAACTTCGAACTGAAACCGGATTCGCCGGCGTGGAAGCTCGGGTTCCAGCCGCTGCCATTGCGCGACATCGGGCCGCGGCAGGCGACCGAGCGAAAGTAGCCGCGAGCGCCAGCGAGCGGAGTTCGCGCGACGCGCGGAACCGCTTGCTGGCGCTCGCGGCAACAGGGCAAGCACGTCGCCGAATCTCCGTTAGTTTGTGAGCTTGTGAAACCGGCCGGCTTTGTTCTAACGTGCCCCGCATCGTGACCGCACCGACTGATTTGACGTTCACGCGCGGGGCCGAGGATCGCCGCGCGCTGCACCTGGCGATGGGCTTGTCGCTCGTCCTCGGCGTGCTGATGTTCGTGATGAAGGTCACGGCGTATCTCCTGACCGGCTCGGCGGCGATCCTGAGCGACGCGGCGGAGTCGGTGGTGCACGTCGCCGCCGTGACGTTCGCCGCCTACAGTCTGCGCCTGAGCTTTCGACCGGCCGACGACCTGCATCTGTACGGCCATACGAAAATCAGTTTCTTCTCGGCCGGGTTTGAGGGGGCGATGATCATCCTCGCCGCGCTCTACATCATCTATGCGTCCGGTGCCAAATGGTGGGGGGGATTGCATCTGGAGAATCTCGGGCTGGGCACAGTCCTGACTGTGCTCGCCACCATCATCAACGGCGCACTCGGCGGTTACTTGGTCTGGCTTGGCGAGAAGAAGCGTTCGCTCATTCTCGAGGCCAATGGCAAACACGTGCTGACGGATTGCTGGACGAGCCTCGGCGTGATCGTCGGCCTCCTCCTGACGCTCTGGACCGGCTGGCTGCCATTCGATCCGATCTTTGCGATCCTGGTCGCCCTCAACATCCTCTGGTCCGGGGCCGGGTTGATCCGGCGCAGCGTCGGTGGGTTGATGGACGCGACGGATCCCGAGACCCACCTCAAGTTGGTGGCCCTCCTGGACGCCGAGACCGGCAGGCAGGGCGTCGGCTACCACGATCTGCGCCATCGCAACCTCGGCGACGCGCAACGGGTCGTCGTCCACCTGTTGTTCCCGGCGCACCTCTCGATCCGCGACGCGCATGCCATTGCCACGCGGATCGAGGAGACCGTCGAGGCCACGCTCAATCCTGGCTCGCAGGTCATCACCCATCTGGAAGCCGCGGAGGATCACACCGACGTGCACGGCGCCCGCGCGCACTAAGCCTTTCGGATTCAGGAGCCGGGAAGGACGGCGTGGAAGCCGTCCCTCCAAGGCTCCGCACTTGGAGGGCCGGGCCTTCGCCGCGCCCCGACAGCGGCTGTCGGGGCCACGCAGGCGGGTTCCACCCCGGCC
>PMBP01000487.1 GCA_003152975.1 Phycisphaerales bacterium
TCATCCAGCCACGGAACGCGGAACATCATTTGCCGTTCCGGCTCGACGAGGCGCTCGAATACCCGCATCTTGGCAAATGCGGGATTCTTCTGGACGACGACTTCGATCGATTCTGCCACCTCGCGGACCGCCTGATGGAATTCGGTCTCGCCGGGNNGCCCCATGATTGATTCGACGAATTGGCTTGCCATGGTCTCTGTTTCTCCTACTGTCCGATTTTTGAATGTTTCCCTGTTCGATTTCCCAAGCCGGCCATACCAATCCCCCGGCTTTTTGATCCTGTTTTCAAAACCTTTTCTCATTAATCCCGTAATGGAAAAGATTTGCTTTACAAACAATAAAGCGTTCTTATACTACGATAAGTCAGCAGGCATCACAACATAACTTATGTAATACTTAAAATAAGATATGCTTATGAATATTGAGACGATTCGAATCTTTTGCGATCTGGTGGAGATGCAAAATTTCTCCCGAACCGCCGACAAGCACGGCGTCAGCCAGTCGGCCGTATCCCAGCAGATCGCCCAGCTCGAGTTGACCCACAAATGCCAGCTCATCAACCGGAAAAAACGCCCACCGTCGCTGACTCCGGCCGGGGAAATCTTCTTTCTGGCCGGAAAGGAGATTCTGGATCGCTATGACCGGCTTGTCAGCGACCTGACCAACCAGAGTAAATCTCCGGCCCGGATCAACCTGGCGGCTATTTTCAGTATTGGCATGCATACCCTTCAGCCGTTCGTGAAGAAATTCATGGCCAAGTATCCCAATGTCTATCTGCATGTGGAATACTGCAGCGCCGTCCAGATCTACGACCGCCTCCAGAAGGGGGATATCGACTTTGGCTTGGTGGCCGTGCCGCGCAAGATGCGGAATATCGATGTGTTCCCCTTCGAGGATGAGCCGATGGTTCTGGTCTGCGGACCGGCCCATCCCCTGGCGGCCCTGTCCCAAATCGACATCCACGAATTGCAGGGCATTGAATTCATCGCCTTTGACAAGGGCGTCCCGACGCGTTCTTTGACCGATTCGATCCTGGCCCAGTACGGCGTGACGGTGCGGATGGCCTTCGAATTCGATAACATCGAGACCATCAAGCGGGCCGTTGAGATCAGTTCCACCGCCGTCAGCATCCTGCCGGAACCGACCATCCAGACCGAACGGGCCGCCAACACTCTCCGGGCCCTGACCTTTGTGAACGATCGGTTTATCCGCCCGACGGCGGTTCTGGTTCGCAAAGACAAACGCCAGTCGCAGGCGAGTCGATATCTTCTCGAACTCCTGCAAAAACAAAAATCACTGGAAGAACGATGATCCGCGCGGTCATTTTCGATCTGGACGGAACCATCACCCGGCCTCTGCTCGACTTCGACGCCATCCGCGAGGAAATCGGCTTTGCCCGCGATGCCGGGCCGATCCTGGAACTGATGGAGGGTCTGCCGGAGGCCCGTCGGCTGGAAATCTTCCACATTCTTGATGATCATGAAAAGCGGGCCGCCGAGCAATCCACCCTCAATCCCGGCGCCCGCGAAATCCTGCAGTGGCTTGCCGAACGCGGCTTGCCGATCGGCATCCATACGCGGAATACCCGCGAAAACGCCCTGATCGTCGCCCGCCTGCACGGCCTTCGGTTTGACGCGATCCTCGACCGGGATGACGGCCCCGTCAAGCCCGACGCTTTCGGTGTGCTGGAGTTGTGCCGTCGATTCGAGGTTGGACCCGGCGAGACCCTTGTCGTCGGCGATTTTCTCCACGACCTGCTCAGCGCACGGTCCGCCGGCGCCATTCCGGTCCTCATGCGAAACCACAAAGATGCCGACGCCTTTGCCCAATACGCCGACTTTGTCATCGACTCCCTTGACGAACTGGCTGGGATCATCGAAAATAGCCCCCGTTGAAATCATTGGGCAAGGTCGATCGTCTAATACAAAGGAAACTATGAAAACGGTATTGGTTATTCTGTCAATGTGTTGTGCGGGTCTGTGGCTAGCCCAGGCCGAAGGGCAGCAGGCCCCGGCGGCTACGGACCCTCCCGCCGCATGCGCTTCTGCGCCGGTCCCGGCTGTTTTGCCCATGATCGCCATCCCCCAGCCGCCGACTCTCGATGGCGTTCTCGAAGCCCTGCGTAAACAGACCGAATCGCTCAGCAGCTATCAGGCCAAGGTCAAATATCTGTTCATTCAGGACCCCGAGCTGTTAGATTCCAGGACCCTGCGGACGGGCTCGCTCTATTACCAAAAGTCACCGAAATCACAGATCCGGATCCAGTTCGACACCTTCAAGCAGGAAGCCACACAGGAGGAAAAACGCCTCGAACAGTTCTTCTTTGACGGTGTCTGGCTGACCCGCATTGACAACACGCTGAAAAAGGCCGACTTTTACCAGAAGGCCAAGCCCGACAAGCCCATGAATGTCTTCGAGTTTCTCAATACCAGCTTTCCCATCGTGGGTTTTGCCAAGACCGAAAATCTCTCGAAGGATTTTACGATCTCGCTGGTGGCCGAAAGCCGCACGGATCCTAACCAGCCGGTCCATCTGCTGCTAGTGACCAAGCCGGAATCCAGGTTCGCCGAGCAGTACAAGAAGATCGACTTCTGGATCGACGCCAGGCAGGTCCTCCCCAAGCGCATCCTTACGGCCTCCACCGAAGGCGACATCTACGACATTTCGTTTGTGGACGCCGTCGTGAATAAGCCGATCGATCCGGCCGTTTTTATCCCCACCATTCCCGAGGGCTTCACGCAGAACAAGCAGCCCCTCGACGAGAATAATCCGGATACGACAACCCTCGTTCCGCGAGGATCCAAATAATCCAACGAAGAAGGATTCCCATGCCCACAGGACTGGTCATCTATTATTCCCGCAGCGGGAACACCGAGCAAATGGCCCAGATTTTTTCCAAGTCGATGAGCGAGGCCGGCCTGCCGACCCAGTGCAAATCCGTCGAGCAGGTCAAGATTGCCGACCTCCTCGATGCCGACGCCATCGTCGTCGGTTCCCCCACCTATTACGGCCGCATGTGCGCCAAGATCGCCGAGCTCTTCGACGAAACGGTCAGCAAGCACGGCAAGCTCGACGGCAAGATCGGCGCCGCCTTCAGCTCCTCGGCCAACATCGGCGGCGGCAACGAAATCACCATCTTCAACATCCTGACCACCCTCCTGGTCCACGGCATGATTATCCAGGGCGATCCCCAGGGCGACCACTTTGGTCCGGTCTCCATCGGTAAACCCGACGACCGGGTTCTCAACCAGTGCCGAAGGCGGGCCCAGCGGATCGCGGAACTGACGCTTAAACTCCGGCCGTAGGTCCGGCAGAGGGGAAAAATCGTCGGAAAATTGTCTGGCTTTTCGTTTGACAAAACCCCGTTTTCGCAGTAAATTCGCGTTTTCTCGATAACGACCTTATTGATCTTCATTGGAGGTTCGATACAATGCAGGAATACGAAAATCTCAAGAAGCTTGTCGCGGAGATTGAAGCGGATATCAGCAAGGCCGAGGGTGGAAACAAGGCCGCGGGCACGCGTGTCCGCAAGCAGATGCAGATGATCAAGCAGGCAACGCAGGTGGTCCGCAATCGGATCCTCGAAATCCGCGCCGTAGAATAACTATTACCACCATGCAGTCGGTTTCGATGGGTATCGGGATGGATACCCTGCGCTGATTCCGTTGCCGCTGCCGAACAAGGACGATGCCCAAAACCCGAGGTTGGCTATGCCCCCCGTACCGTTGATCGACCTGTTCAAGATCGACCTGAACCATGTTGCCTTTGATCGCGCCGCGATTGCCGAAGTCAATCCGCAATCGTTTGAGATGTCTCAGTTGGATGGCGTCATCTGGTTCGATCGCGAAAAGATGCTATCCCTCGGCTTCAAGGATGTCACCGAAAATGAGTTCTGGGTCCGCGGCCACATTCCGGGCCGGCCCATCATGCCCGGCGTCATCATGGTCGAGGCCGCCGCACAGATCGCCAGTTTTTTCATGAAACGGGTCTATGGCCTGACGGGCTTCATCGGGTTTTCCGGCATTGCGGATACCCAGTTTCGCGGGACGGTTACGCCGGGCTGTCGCCTGTATTTGATGTGCCACATCAGCACGGTTCGCAGCCGCCAGTTCAGCGCCGATGTCCAGGGCTATGTCAACGGCCAGATGGTTTTCAACACCATCGTCACCGGCATGCGGGTCTGATCGGCCAATGCTCTCGGACTGCTTCGAACGGGCTGTCCGATTTGACGGGTCTGTGCAGGACCTGCAAACACGGTCCACGGAGATTCCCTCCGGCAGGGGGGTTCTGCTGTTTGCTGATGCCGAGGACCGGCCCATCCAGTTGCTGGTCGCCGCCAACCTTCGCCGAACGGCCCGGGTTCGCCTGACCGCCCCCGAGACCGATCAACCCTCCCGCCGCGCGCGTCTGGCCGGCTTGGCGCGCTGCGTCTATTTCCGCTTGGCCTGTTGCGAATTCCAAGCCCACTGGGATTGCCTGCGCATCGCCCGGCATCTCTATCCGGATTCGTACACGGACTGGATCTCGTTGCCCGCCCTGCACCTGGTCCAGATCGACCTGTCGGCTCCCTGGCCCCGTTTTGCTCCGACCTCTCGTCCCGGTTTTCAGCCGCTATCCGATCGGCCGGGCCGCCGAGTCTTCGGCCCGTTTCCCAGCCATCGGGCCTGTTTGGACCTCATCGACATCCAGACCCGTAGCTTCGATCTTTGTCGCAAGCCCAATCTGATCGATTCGGCCGACCGCGCCGGCAACTGTCCCTATCTTCAGATGGGCTCGTGTCCGGCCCCGTGCGTCGGCAAGCTGGGCCGAACCGAATACCTCGAGCGACTCGCCATGGCCTGCGGGATTGCCGACGGGAGCGGGGCCATCGTCCGTAGGTTGCTCGAAGACCAGATGCGCACCTGCGCCCGCGAGCTGCAGTTCGAACACGCCGAACGCCTGAAACAGGCAATTGCAGATATACTTAAAATTGAAAATAGCGACGCTCGCTGGTCCGGCGATCTATCCGGCCTGATGCTCCTGCATATCGACCGATCCGCCACGATCCCCGGCCCCGACAAAAAAAAGAAAGTCCAGTCCTTCGCGGCCTTCGTCTTCCATGCCGGCCGGATCCTCCGCCGGCCCGATTTCACCGTCGATCAGGTCCCATCGCTTCTGGAATCGCTTCACCCGCTCCAATCCCGGCAGGGGGGGGCAGGGGATACCCCCGCAGGTGATTCCCTCGCACGCCTCGAAGACCCGCTCTCCCCCGGGCTGCTCGCCGACCTGTTGGCCCTTTTCAGCTTTTTTCTTTTTCGGCGCAGCGCACCGGGCCTGTGGTGTAACTGCAGCCCGCATCTGCCCGACCGCGACAAGCTCATCGAGTCGGTGTCCTCGCTCGGATAATCCTCGCAGCCGTTGCGTTGCTTGTGTATTCCCCTGATCTGGAATGGGAGTTCAGGCCATCTGTCAGGGGGGAAATATACCGATCCCCCATATTCCCACGAACTATCGTTCATCGGCTTCGTGAATAGGATGGACTCCAATAGATGTAATGGAATATTTCGGGATAATTGCGATACAATATGGATATCCCGCTGTGGCCCAAACGACCTTGAAAGGGAAGTCAAGCTGTGTATTTCAGTTAGGAGACGGACTATGAATCGTGAACATATACTTGGGTTTCTCAACGGCAATCCGGTGTTCTTTCTGGCCACATGTCACGGGGGTCTGCCCCATGTCCGCACCATGCGGCTCCTTCGGGCCGACGATCGCGGCATTTATTTCTCCACCTCCCGCAACAAGGCCCTGTGCCGCCAGCTCAAGTCCAATCCCGCCGTGGAGATGTGCTTCTACAGCCCCGGCGACGGGCTGCAGATTCGCATCGCGGGAAAAGTCGGTCCGGTTTCAGATCCTGTATTCCGCAGTGAACTGGCCGGCCGTGTGCCCGCCATGTCCTCCTTCGTCCTGGACGACGGACCCACTGGCGTCGTCGTTTTTTGCCTGCAAACCGGCCGAGTCACCATCTGGAAAGAGGAAGACTTCGCCCTCCGCCGTCTGACGGGCTTTGAGTTGTCCAGCGTCTGGATGGCCATCTGCGACGGCCGCTCTAAAACCTCCGTCGCCGACCTCATGGCCGATGCCCTGCAGGATTGACATTTTGCTTGACTTTTCACCGGTTTTGTGGTAAGGTTCGCCAAAACGAACGGATTCTATTGGGCGAAGGATTCCCATGAAACCCATCGATCGCGCCGACCCAACCTCGTTCGACCGTTTTCAGCCGGCCCTGGACGCATTGTCCGCCAAAATCGATCCCTGCACCCTCTGCCCCCGCCGCTGCGGTGCCCATCGCCGCGACAACCATCCCGGCTTTTGCGGCGTCGGCATCGCTCCTCGCGTCAGCTCGGCCGGCCCGCACTTCGGCGAAGAATCCATCCTCGTCGGCTCCGGCGGTTCGGGTACGATCTTCTTTTCCGGCTGCAACCTCGGCTGCGTCTTC
>PMBP01000028.1 GCA_003152975.1 Phycisphaerales bacterium
GATAACCACCGTCCGACGAACCGCCAGCGTGTCGGCATCCAAACCCCGGATCCGGGTCGAATTTGCCTCCGCCTCGTTGAGCGACGACGCCAGATACACCATCCGCGTCCCCTCCGACACATGCAAGCCGATCGGCGCGGGAATATTGACCTCGTTATCCAGGCCGATACGGTTGATCAGTTGGCCGGTCCGGGTATCATATNNCTCAGACCCACCAGATTGCGGTTGTCATTCGGGCTGTCCGCCTCGGGGTCATCATAGAGGCAAGCGATGCTGTACCCGGGCGATTGGCCCGGTTGCAGACTCAGTTTGGCCGCCGCCATATAGGGAACCTTGCCGGCTGGATCCACCACCACCGGAACCACATACACAAATCCATCCGAATCCAGGGCCGCATCGCTGATCGGACGGCCGTACCAACGGGTGCCCGAGTGATACAGGCCCACAGAAACCGTGGCCGGTTGCTGATACCGGGGCTCGCTCATGACAGACAGGGCTGCAGAAGGAACGATCGAGTTGCTGTCGGCCAGCCGCACCAGACCTTGTTCCTGATTGACTTGATAGACCTGGCCCTCCGGCGACAAGACGAGCTTGCCGTTGGTCCGCGTACTGAGCTGGGTCGAAGGCCCTCGTTGGCCCAAGGGACTGACCGCCGCGAGCATATCCATTCGCTTTTCTTTGTCGGATCGCGAACCCCGCTTGCCGGCCACCAGCAGACCTTCCGGGGGCGGCCGAAAATAGACCGGCAAGGTCTGGGGCTGGGAATGGGTCATGGGATACGCCACGCAACGGGGTTCATTGGCGGAAAGGCAGGTGCTGCACAGATGCACCGGCCGGTCCGTGTTCAAGACCCAGTCCCAGGTCAGGGTGTCATTGACATTGACATAGCCATCCCGGCTGAAGGCCCCATCCAGGCAGGCCTTGCTGTTGTTTTCATCCGTGACTCCCGCCGTGCCCCCGCATTCGGCCAACACTGTCAGGAAGTCCAATTCATTGATCCCGGTTTCCCCGTCCACATCCGAGCAGTATAAGTCACTGCACCAGACCTGCGGATCCCAGTTGTCGATCAAAATCGAGGCGCCGGCCGGGCCGATCAATTCAAACTCAATGCGGGTGCCGCGGAGAAAATCCAAGTGCTGTTTGAGAAACTCCTGACTGAATACCCCAAATCGGCCGCTGCCTTTGGAGCCAGACTGGCCGGAAAGGGGCGGCAGGAGGCGGGCCACGGGGATGTAATGTTTGTCAAAATCGGGGTCGCTGCGATCCATCACCTGCGGAACATCCGTCAGATAGATCTCCAGGTATGCCGATGGATCCGCGGTCTCAAACAGGTATTCAAACCGGATCAGAATCCTGTCTTCGCTGGCCTTGGCAAACAGGGCCTTGGCACAGGCGCTGATGACCCGGTTGTAGGTTGCCGAATCCGGCTTGGAGTCGATGAGATTGCGCATCCGGATCATCCCCTCCGGGTCCGGACGCTCTCCCTTGACCCGCGCGACATGGATGCGGCTGTAGTCCGGCCCGGCAGGATCGGGATCGGCATAATTATTATGGACGATGCGCGTGGCAAATTCATTGTCATTGTTGCAGGCGACATTGTTCAGCGAAAAACCCAGCAGGGGCTTGTTCTTGACGCAACCCGGATCCCCGATCAACTGGCCGTAATAGAGCCGGTTATAGGCCGTGTTGAGCTGGGATTCCGCCCCTAGGGTCAGCTTCTTGACATAGAGAACCTCATTTTGCCCGCCATTGCCGAAGTCAAAGCGGTTGGTCAGGTTGACTTTGGCCCCCGGGACCAGGGTCAGTTCCTCCAGCGTCCAGCTCTGGGTCGTGAAGGCCGGAATATTTGCCAGATAGCAGAAAAAGTCGCCGGCCGGGCATGGCAGATCCGCCAGGGCCGGATCGCCGCGGAGTTCAAACAGGCCGCCGCGGGTACTGCCGACCCCTTCGGTGATGGTCACATAAATCCGGTTGTGGGCGATCAGGCCCGCAAAAACCGAGGGGTCCAGGTCCATATACCGGTCGCCGTCGGCTNNACCACCGAATCTTCAATAAAGAACTGACCGTATGGACTGCCCGCTTCCGCCGTAATCACGCTGTTGGAGATGTCCACATCACCTTCAATACGGGTACGGGTTACATTGACCCTTGTGTTGATAAAATGAGCTGAACCCCTCACCAGCAACAGACCATTGCATTGAATAAGGCCATTTTTGTCGGGATCCGTCGGGTGGCTCATGTCTATTGTCGCATCGCCCTCGATGACAAGCCTGGAATTATAATCCACTTGCACAGTGCCTGTGCCTGACAGGTTGCAGGTAATGGTTGAAATTTTCAAATTGAAAATCGAGGCGGGATCGATCTGTAAGGTTCCAGGGCCGGTAAGATTGATATTATACCCGAGCCAATTGTTCGATCCAACCCTGACGATACCGTCAATATAGGCGCCGCCGAAATCCGTACAGACACCATCGGGACCGTTGTCCAGGATCGTACAGTCCGCAAAGGTCGGTATCGACATGAGACTATACACGCCTCCGCCGAATTTCTCAGCGGCATTTTCGATAATGATGCAGTTGCGGATCTGAGGATGCGAGGAAACGCAAATGATGGCCCCGCCATAATCCATCAGGCNNGCCGCAGGCGTCTCACCCCGATGGAAATTCAATGCACGGGAATAGACATTTTGAATATCAATCGTCGTCAAAGCAGGACCATCCGGAGCATTCAGGACAATCCGCTTACCGTTGAAGTCCAGCCATCGGTTACCCGCTCCTGAGTATGTTCCTGCCGCCACGACAACTGTATCCCCGTCGGCGGCGGCATCGATTCCGGCCTGGAGGGTCTTCTTGGGTCCGACTCCGTTACCCTGAGCCGCAGAGGAAAGCCCGTTGAAGTTATCATTTCCATTTGCCGTGTCGACATAGTACGGCCGCGTATTCGGATAACTGCTGTATCGTTCGTATTCTTGCAGATTGCTCAGACCGTCATGATCCGGATCCTGATTCGGGTTGGCGATGGTTGGATTACCGAAGTACTTGTCCTCCCACCAGTCCGGCAGCCTGTCGGCATCGGTGTCGATAAACTCATCGGATCCCATGTCGATCCGATCATCGAAGATTCGATCCTCCCCGTCGATATCCGTCGGGACATTCGACGGGATAACAAATTCAGGGTCCCCGGCGTCGATGCACGGAGAATCCGCCAACAAGTGCCGATCGGGGGTCAAAAGGGGATCCCGATCCATATTGCCCTGGGCCCAGTTTAACCTGCACCCCGCTTCACTATAGGCCGCATCAGAACCGCCGGCTACATCGCTGAACGATACCGTCAGCGTGGACGGGAAATATTTGCTTCTCAGGGCAATCTCGTCACCATCTTCGCTGGCGATATCCTGGTAAAAGATACAATTGCCGATGGTGGGGCTGCTGTTATCACAGTGGATACCGCCCCCCCAATCTGCACGATTGAAACCGGTCGTACAGTTGCGGATGATCGCCTGGCCGATTCCACTGCAGGCGATAGCCCCCCCGTCTCCCGCCGTGTTCCCGATCAGCGTACAATTGCGGAGGGTCGCAGAGCTGTACGCACAAAGGATTCCACCTCCTTCATCATTTGCGGTGTTGCCTCGGATGATACAATTGATAATCGTTGGATTGCCGTAATTACACCAGATTCCTCCGCCTTGAATACAGTACCCGTTGGTAATTGTCACGCCATCCAGCACGGAATTGGCGGTTTCATTGTGATTGAAGCAAAAGCCGCGACGGTCCATAGTCCCCTGTGTGCCATCACAATCGATCACGCAATGGGCCGGTCCATTCTCGCTGCGGACCGTTATCGCTTTGCCCGAAAAGCGGATATTGCGATTGCCGGGACCTGTATAGATCCCGTCGGGAATCCGGAGGGTGTCTCCGTTTACGGCTCCATCAATGGCCTGCTGGATTGTATCGTGGTAGGTATCTTGGGTAACATTGTGGATGGAGGGGCTGAACTCATCTGCTCCAATGTCCACTCTCGCATTGAATATCCGCGAATACCCGTCGATATCCGTCTGTTCCGTGTAATCCCCTTTGGGATCTCCCGCATCCATGCAGGGTGAACCGGGGAGAAGATGGTATCCATCCTGATCCAGACCGGGATCCCGATCGATATTTCCAACACCCCAAGTCAGGATGCACCCGACATCAAGATAGGCCGCATCCGAGCCGCCTTCAATATCGCTGTACGAAACCGTCAGTTCAGAAGGATTCAAGGCATCGACGACGGCCATTTCCGGCCCGCCTGAACCGGCCGAATTCGCCCACAGAAGGCAATTCATCAGAGTCGCTTTGCCATTGTCGCAGAAGACCCCGCCGCCATACGAATCAATCGGATCGACGGACGCATTGTTTTGCAGGGTGCAGTTGGTTATAACCGGATTGCTGTTGAAACAACTCATCGCTCCGCCATAATAGCGCGACTGATTGCCGGTGAATGCGCAATTGGAGATGGTCGGGGTTCCGCCATCCATATAGATTCCGCCTCCGGAATCGGCATGGCCACTGCTGATCTTGCAGTTGGTAATCATCGGGCTGCTTTGGCTGCAGGAGATTCCGGCGCCCAGAGAGGCCGTACAATACCGAATCACGCAATTCTGGATGGTTGGGCTGCTATTGGTCGTACAGGAAATGCCGCCCCCATTCTCCGTAAACCCGTGAAGGATCGTGAATCCCTCCAGGACCGAATTTGCATTTTCGTTGGAGTGGAAATTGAACCCACGGTGATTTTCCCCCGATGTTCCTTCGCAGTCGATCCTGCAGGTGCCCGGGCCATTCTCGCTGCGAACGGTGATGGCCTTGCCAAGAAAGTCAATATCCCGGTTCCCTTGGCCGGTGTAGATGCCATCCCGGACAATCACCATCTCTCCGCTGAGAGCTTGATTAATTCCCTCCTGGATCGAATCGAACGGATGTTCCGAACTTCCGTTTTGGTCTGGCCCGCCGCCGTCATCATCGACATAGATCGGCATAATGGGAGTCACATCGTCCAGATAGACCCCGCCTTTGAGGTAGGCGCCGTAGGCCATCCGGCCCCAGATGTCGACAAACAATTCCCGGACAACAAAATTCGTT
>PMBP01000200.1 GCA_003152975.1 Phycisphaerales bacterium
CTTGTGGATCAGGTCCTCGGGGTCGGTGGCGTATTGTTTGAAATGGTTTTGGATATAGGGCCGGAAGAAAGGTTCGGGGGCAAAATGCAGCAGCCGCATTTTGGAAAAATCGTGCGACTGTTCCAGGTGATTGAGGACCAGTTTTTCCAATCGGTGCCGGGGTTGGCATCCACAGGAGGGACATTCGGCATACCGGACCAGCGAGCCCGGATCCGTGTGAGAATCCCGAAAGGGTCCGTAATAATTACAGATCGGGCAAAGCCACTTTTTCCGCACACGATTTTGCGTCCACCGGACCGCCGTTTTCACCTTATTGAACCATCGATTTGACATGGGCCTGCGCAGTTTAAAACTGACGGAAATAACGCTTGGAATCGTCGATGGGGGTATGGGGTTGCCAATTGCTGGTCCGGTTCGGGTCCCGCCGCAGCCGAAGGGGATCCCTTCCGGCCAGCCGAAAGGCCAGTCCCAGCGGGGTCAGCAGCCCAAAGAAGACGATCCCCAGGACGACGACTCCCACGACGAAACCAATCGGGGCCCCCAGCAGAGTTAGCCCCACGAACAGCCATCGCGTTGCCGTCAGCGACAGGCGGCTGCAGGCAAACAGGAAAACCCCGAAGCCGGCAATGGTCCAGCAGAGCCAGGTCGGCAGGTGTTGCAAGTAGAACACGCTTGCCAAAACCGGACAGACAATCAGGCCGATGAGGCCGAATTCGCGGAGCAGCTTTCGCGATGGATTCCAGTTAATTTCGATCAGACTCATGTACTTTTATTCCCGCTAATCCAGTTGAAATCGGGCTTTGTATTCGTCGATGTCATGCTGCAGGGCCTTGGGCTGTTCTTCTTTATACAGGATCTGGTCCTCCAATACCAGCACATCCATGTTGGTCGCCAGGAAGCATCGGTAGGCGTCCTGCGGGCTGCAAACGATCGGCTCGCCGCGGATGTTGAAGCTGGTGTTGATGATGACCGGGCAGCCGGTCTTTTCGTCGAAGCGTTTGAGCAGCCGGTAGAAACGCCCGTGCCGTTCGGGATCGACGGTCTGGACCCGCGCCGAAAAATCCACATGCGTGATCGCGGGGACGACGCTGCGGCGGACGGGGAGTTTGTCGAGGCCGGATCGCGTGTCCATCTGTTGGGCCTCGGGGCTGCGTTTGTCTTCCCGCACGGGCGCCACCAGCAGCATGTAGGGGCTGTCTTCGTTTTTGCGCATGGCGAAGTATTCATCGACCTTCTCGCGGAGCACGCACGGGGCAAACGGCCGGAACGATTCGCGGAATTTGATCTTGAGGTTCATCACCGACTGCATCTTTTGGCTGCGAGCGTCGCCGAGGATGCTGCGGCTGCCGAGGGCCCGCGGGCCAAATTCCATCCGGCCCTGGCACCAGCCGATGACTTTTTCGCCGGCGATCAGGCCGGCCACGGTGTCCAGAAGCTGTTCTTCGCGGTCGAAACGGTGGTATTTTGCCCCGGATGAGTCCAGAAATTGTCGAATCTGTTCGTTGGTCCAGCTTGGTCCCAGCAGGGACCCCTTTTGGAAATCCGTTCCGGTCGATTTGCGCGGGTTGTCGAGCAGTTGATGCCACACGAACAATGCCGCTCCCAGTGCGCCACCGGCGTCGCCTGCGGCCGGCTGGATCCAGATATTGTCGAAGGGGCCTTCGCGGAGGATTCGGCCGTTGCCCACGCAGTTGAGGGCCACGCCGCCGGCCAGGACCAGATTTTTCATGCCGGTCTGGCGGTGGACATGCCGGGCCGCACGGAGGACCGCTTCTTCGGTAACAACTTGAATCGAGGCGGCGATATCCATCTCGCGCTGGGTCAGGGGCGACTCCGGCCTGCGACGCGGCCCGCCAAAGAGTTGATCGAACTTCGGCCCGGTCATTACGGTTCCGTGGCAGTAGGGGAAGTAGTCCATGTTCAGCCACAGGGAGCCGTCGTCCTTGAGGTCAACCAATTCCTTACGGATCAGGTCCACATATTTTGGCTGGCCGTAGGGCGCCAGACCCATCAACTTGTACTCGCCGGAGTTGACCTTGAAACCCGTGAAATAGGTGAAGGCCGAATAGAGCAGCCCCAGCGAATGGGGGAAGTGCATCTCGTGGGTGATTTCGATGCGGTTGCCGCGCCCGGCGCCGAAGCTGGCGGTGGCCCACTCGCCGACGCCGTCGAAGGTCAGGATGGCGGCCTCGTCGAAGGGCGAGGGGAAAAATGCGCTGGCGGCGTGGGATTCGTGGTGTTCGCAGAAGACATAGCGGCCTTTGTAGCGATGATCGAGGGCCCTGTCCATTTCGCGCGGAAGGTGGAGCTTTTGCCGCAGCCAGGCCGGCAGGCCCATGAGGAACTGGCGAAAACCGCGCGGGGCAAACGCGACATAGGTCTCCAGCAGCCGCTCGAATTTGACCAGCGGCTTTTCATAGAAGACCACGAAATCCAGTTGCTTGGCGGTGATCCCGGCTTGTCGCAGGCAGAATTCTGCGGCGCGGGTGGGGAAACCGGCGTCGTGCTTGATCCGTGTGAACCGCTCCTCCTGCGCAGCGGCAACGATCCGGCCGGCCTGCACCAGGGCGGCGGCGCTGTCGTGATAGAATGCCGAAATACCCAGTATGTTCATGGAAACGGTTGTCCGTTCTGCGAATTTCCGATTGCCCGGATAATACCCGATCGGACCCGTTTTTTCAAGCGTTAGTTTGGATTTGCGATCGAAACGCTTGAAAGATTGGACGATTGGTGTTATGAAAATACAGCCGCAGGGTGCCTGGCGGTGTGCGATTCAAAGAAGAAGATCGGGAAATTGGATTATGGCAAAATCGAAGCTCAACTATCTGCAGATTGTCAAGTTGCTCGGTAAGCATCATCAACAGCACCTGCTGGCCTTCTACGACCAGTTGGATTCGCACCAGCAGAACGCCCTGCTCGACCAGATCCGCGAGCTGGACTTTAAGGCGATCCCCGGCTGGATCGAGCAGTATGTGCTCAATGGCAGCCCTATGGTCGTGCCGACGGAGCTGGAGCCGGCGCCGTATTATCCGGCCCGGCCGGACAAGGCACTGGCGGCCCAGTACGACAAGGCCCGCATGCGGGGCGAAGAACTGATTCGCACAGGCAAGGTTGCCGCGTTCGTTGTCGCCGGCGGGCAGGGCACGCGGCTGGGCTTTGACGGGCCCAAGGGCAACTTTCCCATCAGCCCCATCCGAAAGAAGACGCTGTTTCACCTTTTTGCCGAGATGATCGCGGCGACGGTTGCCAAGTACGGCGCGGCGATTCCGTGGTACATCATGACCAGCCCGCAGAATCATCAGGCCACGCTGGACATCTTCGAGTCCGAGGGATACTACGGCCTGAACAAGGCGGATGTCTGCTTCTTCCAGCAGGGAACGCTGCCGATGTTCGACCTGTCGGGAAAGATCCTGCTGGCCCACCAGAGCGCGATTGCCACCGGTCCCGACGGACATGGCGGCAGCCTCAAGGCCCTGCATGTGTCCGGGGTGCTGAAGGACCTCAAGCGGCGCGGCATCGAGTACCTCAGCTACTGGCAGATTGACAACCCGCTGGTGAAGATCCTCGATCCGCTGTTTATCGGCCTGCACGACCTCGACGGGGCGGAGATGTCGTCGAAGACCCTGATCAAGGCGCATCCGCTCGAAAAAGTCGGGAACTTCTGCGTGGTGGACGGTCGGGTTAATGTCATCGAATACAGCGACCTGTCGGATGAGCAGGCCCATCGCAAGAATCTCGACGGAACGCTAACCTTCGAGTTGGGGTCGATCGCGATCCACATCCTCAGCAGCAGCTTCGTCGAGCAGCTCAACGCCAAGGGCTGTGGCCTGCCGCTGCACCGGGCCGTCAAGAAGATCGCGTATATCGACGAGCGGGGTAACCCAATCCAGCCCGACAAGCCCAACGCCGTCAAGCTGGAGACCTTCATCTTCGACGCGCTGCCGCTGGCGAACAAATCCATCATCCTCGAAATCCTCCGCAGCGAGGAGTTCGCGCCGGTCAAGAACGCCTCCGGTGCCGACAGCCCGGAGGTGACGCATCGAATGATGATCGAGCGGGCGGCGACCTGGCTGCAGTCGGCCGGTGTGGCCGTGCCGCGAAAGGCCGATGGCTCGCCCGACGCGACAATCGAGATCGCACCGTCGTTTGCCCTGGGTCCGGAAGATATCGCGGCCAAGCTCGACCGCATTCCGCCGCTCTCCCCCGGCGAGAGCGTTTATTTGGAGTAGGTTCCCCCCCTTACACAATCAGCATCGCGTCGCCGTAGGANNGGGGCAGGTGGAAGTTGGTGATCATGCCCCGGACGATTTTGAATTCGTAGCCGGGCAGGATAAACAGCCGTGTCTGGCCGTGTCCGGCGGCAACTCGGCCGCTTGTCCCGGCCGTCTCCAGCGTCCGCACGGAGGTGGTCCCGACGGCGATGATCCGACGGCCCTGATCGATTGCATCGTTGATGATCGCGGTGTTGGGTTCGTCGATCTGCCAGGTCTCGGAGTGGATTTGGTGTTCTTCCAGCGAATCGGCAGTGACGGGTTTGAAGGTCCCCGCGCCAACATGCAGCGTGACTTGTGCGATCCGCTGGCCCTTGTCGCGGAGGGTTGCCAGCAGCTCGTCGGTAAAGTGCAGGCCGGCCGTTGGGGCGGCGACGGCGCCGGCGGAGGCGGCATAGACGGTCTGGTATCGCCGCTGGTCCTCTTGATTTTGCGGGTTTTCAGTATCGTATCGCCGCTTGATGTACGGCGGCAGAGGGGCATAGCCGATCCGGCCCAGCAGCGACTCGGCCGGTTCTGTCCCCCCGGCATGCAATCGCCACAGACCCTCCCCCAATCGTTCGACCACCCGCGCGACCGTCGTCACCTGTCCGGTGTGGTCCAGCAGCGAAAGATAATCTCCCGGGCGGACCTTCTGGGCGTTTTTCAGCATCACCTCCCACTGTCCCGGCTGCGGCTCATAGAGAAACAGTCCCTCGATCCGCCCGCCGCTCGATCGCCGGGCGAAGAATCGGGCCGACAAGACGCGGGTGTTGTTGAGGACCAGGCAATCTGTCGGCTCCAGTAACTCGGCGATCTCGAAGAACCGCCGGTCCGACAGGGCACCGGTCGCGCGGTCCATCACCAACAGCCGCGAATCGCTCCGCCGGTCGGCGGGCTTCTGGGCGATCAGATCCTCGGGCAACGCATAATCCAGTTGGCTGGTCTTCATGCCCGAGAGCGTATCACATTCCCGCTCTGGAGCAAAGTGCGTGTTGGGCTATTTCAAGAAGCGATTTTGAGATATCCCAAGCTGTCGGGACCGCGAAGAGTATTTCCACCGTGAGGATTTTTCGCATCCTGACGGAAAATCCGCACAAATCCAACATCAAACCATATAATTTTCCGTAAACCTAAAGGTAGTGAATCCCGATAGGATTACTGTTGCGGGAAGAGAACACGGAAAAGATGAAACATCAGGATCATAACATGAACTTGTCGCTATCCATCGAATCGTTGGCGAACCTCGTCTCCGGGATGACCAAACACGAACTGATCGATCGGCTGCTGCACTATGACGGTCGGCCGCGGCTGGACTTCACCGAGTCGTACCTCAAGGGCCAAAGCGACGAGAAGCTGCGGCACATCCTGTTCGCCGCCCTGAGCACCCGCGCCAAGGTCGGCTGACCATCGGCTTACGGGGTCCCCAGCCAGTATTCCGCCAGCACCAGCAGGTCTTCCAGGTCCACCACCCCCGATCCGTCGAGATCGGACCGCTCACATAGCCCATCGCTCAGGAAGCACCATTGTCCCCAAACCTGGGATAAAATATCCAAGTCCCGATAATCCGCCGCACAATCGCTCACCAGCGTGCGGCTCGGCGGATCGATGCGAATGTCGGCCGTCGGATTGAGCGTTCGCAGCGCGGCGACCTGGCGGCAGCGGGCCTGGTCCGAGAGGGGATTGCCCCGCAGATCCAGCAGGGCAAGCTGATCGAGATCCAACACGGCATCGATCGATTCGATCTGGTTGTCCCGCAGGTCGGCCGTCCGCAGGTTCCGCGCGTACTCCAGACCTTCCAGTTCCCGGATCTGGCTGGCGTTGGCCGATAATTCCGTCAGTCCCAGCATTTGTTCGGGCGTGGGCCTCTCGATGCCGAGCTGGGTGGCGACGGCCTGCCGCAGGTTGGCGTCCGGGAACGGCACCGGTCGCGTTTCGGCCCGGTAGCCCCACGAGTCGGCCGCGGAGTAGGCGCCGTTGCCCGGCAATGCATTGTCGCGCTGCATCCAGGTCATGCGGACGGCGAGGTCGTTGACATCGACGACGATGTAGCCGAATTCCATCGCGTGGAATTGTTTGATCGGCTTGTAGATGCCGTTGTCGCCGTCGTATTTCGGCGGCTGGTAGAGCGGGGCCCCGGCGGTGCCGACGACGATCTGCGTGAGGTCATTGGCGGGGTCGCCGTCGCCGTCGTCGATGCGAGCGCGGTTGTAGAAGTGGTCGTGGGCGCACAGGTTGACCCTTGCGCCGTAGCGGGTCAGCGTTTGCCAGAAGCGGTCGCGGTCCTTGCGGTTGTCGTCGAGGCAGTCGGGGTGAAAGACCTTGAAGGCCGGCTCGTGGCCGAAGACGAAGACATGCGGCTGCCGATTGGCCGCCAGCGTCGATTCCAGCCACGGCAGGTTGACGCGGTGGATCGGCTGGGTCAACTCGCCGCCGTAGTGATCCAGGGCGATAAAAATCGCGTTTTCGTACTGGAGCCAGTAAGTCATGTAGGTTTCGCCGGGCGGGCCGTTGTCCGGGAGTTTCTGGAGGGGGTATTGATCGGACTGGAAGAAGGTCGGCCAGTAGGTGTCGTGGTTGCCGCGGCAGACCAGCACGCGGATGCTGGCCGCATAGACCGGCTGCATGATCGCGAGCCACTGGGCATACTGATCGGGCAATGGTTCGGCCAGGGTTCGGCCGCGGACCAGGTCGCCGGTGAACAA
Organism: Phycisphaerales bacterium; assembly: GCA_003152975.1. Lineage (GTDB taxonomy): Bacteria > Planctomycetota > Phycisphaerae > Sedimentisphaerales > Anaerohalosphaeraceae > FEN-1350. The sequence goes on from PMBP01000200.1 coordinate 6,956, forward strand.
GGCGACGGCGGGCTGCTGGCGGACGATCTCGGCGGCGATTTCGGCCAGGATTGGGGCGTTGATCGCCGTGGTTGTGCTGCGGCTGTCGCCGGTGATGACAAACCGCCACGGTTCGCCGTGCACGGCAACTCCGTATGCAAGGAATCCCCCCAACAGCAGGGTCACAATGGCTCTGCGGACAATCTCCAATCCGGGTGATCCTTTCCTCCGTTGATTGTTCTTTAACCCTCGACCGAAATGCCCAACAAGGGCGTCCAGTATTCGTATTATATCCGATTTCCGCTTCAGGATCAAGCGGAAAGGGGGCCTTTGGCGCCATTGGCAAGGATATTAAGGCGGCAGCCCCTGGCCGAACGAACCCCGTTGTCATGCCGGGCTTGACCCGGCATCCAGAACAACCTAACTGGATTCCGGCCTGCGCCGGAATGACATAGATTCCCGCTTTCGCGGAAATGACATAGGGGATTACCGTCGAAGCTGCACGGTAACCTCGAAGGGCAAATCCGGCGGGATATTCAACGGCTTGTTACCGTCGGCCGTTGACGAGATGATCTGGCCGCCAAGGCGCTCCAGGTGGAGGACGAGCTTGCCTTCGGTGGATCGTTTGGCGAAACGCAGAGTAATGCGGGCCTGGGTTTCTTCGAAGGCGCAATTCAGGTCAATATCCCCAAATGATGTCGGCATCTTCTCGATGCGGATTTGGCCGCCGGGTTTGGTCCAGGCCTGCGGCAGGGCCTCAAGCAGGTGCAGCTCGTTGCCGCGCTCCAGGATCAGCAGGTGGCGAACGAGACGAATGAATTCGGCGCTGGCCCAGTTGTGCGGCATATCGCCGACGAAGTTGGATTTCTCGCCCTTGGGGTTCTGCTCCTCGCGCCAGCACAGAAGGGGGCTGGCGTGGTTGCCGAAGGCGTAGAGCGTCGCGGCGGCCTTGTCGGCGTGGCCCAGCCACAGGTGGGCGTGGGCGTAGAAGGATGCGGCGTAGTTCCAGATGCCGTCGGCGATCCAGCCGGTGCCGAAGATCAGGCCCTCGCGCTGGTTGGCGTCGAGCATGGCCATCGTGCCGCGCGTCAGGGCATCGTCGTCGCGATAGATGCGGCCGGGAAAGACCGAGTGCAGGAAGGCCCAGGCGCCGCGCGGGGGCAGTTGGGGCTGCTCGCCTTTCATCGTGACGGGAACATAGACATTTCCGCTGGTGTCTGTCAGCTTATCGCGGTCGCGGGCGGTCTCGAAGGCCTTCCAGTAGTCGGCATACTCGGCGGCCCAGGCGTCGGCCTGCGGGCTCTTGCGGGCGCGGGCCATCTCGATGGCGCACTGGAGGCCGGCCAGCGTCCAATAGACATTCGTGTATTCGCGGTGCGCCCCGCCCAGGCCACCATCGCCAAAGCCGATGGGCATCAGCCCGTAGTTGGCCTGCTTGGGGTCGCTGCGGGTCAATTGCCGGTAGCGGATGATCTCGGCGACATTGAACTCGACCTTCGGCCAGATGGAAGTCAGCCATGCGTCGTCGCCGGTGAGTTGCCAGTGGCGCAGGACCATCCAGAGACGAAGCCCGGATTTTTTCGAGAACTCCACGCCGCCGGGGCCGTCGTCTTTGTCGATCTGTAGCTCCAGCCCCGTGCGGGCCTGTTGCCAGCGGCCCAGGTAGGTTGCGGCTTCGAGCAAAAACGGTCCGTCGGCCGCCCAGGTGCCGCGATAGCAGGTCGGGCCCACCTGAAAGACGGTGCCGCCGGGGCGATGCTCGCGGGCTTGGTAGATATTACGGATACACGAATCCAGCAATCCCTGCACGGCCGGATCGGGAACACCGATGCGGTCGTAGGGCAGATTCTGCGATTGCCAGTATTGTTCGGCGGCCGCCAGCAGCGGGGCGGGATCTTCGGGGACATCCACGACCGACGCGGCGCCGCGGAAGAAGGCGGCCAGCACCGAGACGGGCTTGCCGTTGGCGGCAAAGGTCAATTGAACCGTCTGGCCCTGCGTAGCGCTGGTGGCCGCCGCCAGGGGTTTGGACTTGAACTTGCCGGAGAGGATGTCGGCCTCGGTCGGTGAATTGTCTTTATCGAAGACCCACAGGCCAGACAATATCGTGTTCTTGTCCTGGGCCATGTCGGGGGAATACACGCCCAGGTCGATTTTGCCGTCGCCGTTGTCGTCGCGGATTTCCAGCAGCACGGCCATCGGCTTGTTGCGGCCGGCGTCGCGGATCACCTCCAGTTCGCGAACGACCTTGCCCTCGATGCGGATCTCGATGGGCCGGGCGCCGGGTTTGTCGTAGTAACCCTCGATGAAGCCCAGCGCGGCGATATACGATTGTCCCGCCTTGCCGCGGAACGAATACGCGATCGGCTTGCCGTAGCCGACCATCACATCGCGGAAGAGTTCGGCACAGGGAACCTGCGGGTTGGCCCAGCCGCGGCTGACCGCGGGGGACTCATCGGTCTTCAGCGGCGAGGCCTCGTCAACGGCATTTCGCAGCGACCGTGGCTGAACATCCGACGGCGCGACGGAAAAGCGGCAGTACGGTTTATCGTCGCCGATTTTGAAGAGCGTCCGGCCGTCAGGGCCCAGGCGAAAGCGATCATTGGATTCAATGAAAAGGATGATCGGGCGGTTCTCCGAATCCTTGCCGTTTCGCAGCCACAGGAAATCGACGCGGCGGTCGGTCCAGGGTTTGTCGGCCGGTTGCGGCGCGATGCCCGCCCAGGCCGTCTGGTCGAGGACCGCGGCGCCTTTGCTCAATCGCGTCTTGACGAAAGGCAGCCGCGGGCTTTGCAGCGATTGCTCGATCCCGGCCTTCTCTTCGCCCTGCAGATCCACGAGGATCCGCTCGCCGAAACCCTCGAAGTGCCCTGCGCCGTACTGGTAGTACAGGCCGCCATCGGAGCCGACGATCGACTTGTGCGGATCATCGACCAGTCCGATGCAGGTCTGCCAGCGCGACGGCGCATAGCGGAAGTCCAGCACCTGCGGCTCGAGGTTGGCGGCGGGTGGTTGGGCTTTTGCGGCCTTGGTAACGATGCTCAACTCATAGGGCTCAGACGAAACGGCGATAACCGAGGAGGTCAGGACCAGCGACAGTCCCAGCGTGATTTTCGTTATTGCCCGCAAGGCGTGCGCGGAGTTGATCCCATCCATGATCATATTTCCTTTCGCTAATGACCGGTTACCGGATCTTGTAGCTGATCGCCATGCCGTCATTCTTTTCCATCGACGAGCGGATGATCACGGTGTCGAAGGCGGGATTCTTCTGGACATAATCCAGGTAGTCGGGCATGTCCTTGGCCGACTGGATCACATTGTCGGCGACGATTACGGCCCCGACCTTGAGCTTGGGCTCGATGGCTTTGAGGTATTTGAAGTAATCGTCCTTCTTGGCGTCGATGAAGACAAAGTCAACGGGCCCTTCGATGGTGGGCAAGGTCTTCAGCGCGTCGCCCTCGACGCAGGTGACGACCTTTTCCAGACCGACCTTGGCGAGATTTTCCTTTGTCGCCGCGACCATCTTCGGGTCGATGTCCAGCGTGAACAGATGTCCGCCGGTCCGCTCAAAGGCGATGCCCATGTTCACCGCGCCAAATCCCGTGGCCGAGCCGACCTCGACGCCGCGTTTGCACTTGGCGGCCTCGATGAGGATCCGCAGCATCATTGCGTCGCCGGGCGCGGTGTTGAGGCCGATGCGATTGAAGTCCTTGACGAACTGCTCGCGAAACGCCTGCGAGGTCTTGTCCTTGTTTGCATCCTGTGCCATAGCCGCCAGAGCTCCTAATCCACATACTGCCGCCAACACGATCACGATTGCCTTTCTCATACCAGTCTCCTTGTGCAAGGGGTTGAAGTTGCGTGTCCATAACAGAACACGCTATTGTACCGGGAAACAGGACGGTTGGCTATGGAGCGATATGGCGGAAAAATCCGGGAAGCCCCACAACTTCAGGTTGGGGGTTTGTAGATCCAGAGAAACCAATAACCCCCGGAATAAACCCGAGGGCTTTCATGTCGAAGCAATCGTTACGGGCACACGATGTCGGTGCACTTGAGCCACTCGGTCGCCATGACCATCAGGTCGGACAGATCGACGCCGCCGTCGACATCGAGGTCGGCGCCGTCGCAATGATGGTTGTCGGGTGTGCAGTCCGTGCGGGCCCACTGGGCGGCGAAGGCGGCGGCATCGAGCCAGTTGACGCGGCAATCGCCGTTGAGGTCGGCCACCGGATGGGGATGGAGGGCGTCGCCGCAGACGGGTGGGGCGCCATTGAGGACCACATCGTCCAGATAAGTCAGGTCTGCGCCGGTGTGCCACTCGGCGTTGATGTACAGGCCCTGCAGGTCCGAAAGGACCTCCCGCATGTCGGCGTCGGTGGCGGATGCCCCGTTCCAACTCCCGGTCCGCCACAGATCGCTGCCGACCAGTGGGATATCACGATGGGTCCAGACATCGACGGGTGTGGGATTGACCGTGTAGAACAGATTCTTCGCGGAGCTGTGGAGGATCACGGCCGGATAGGCGGCATTGTCGGCATATGAAATATAGATATCAAACTGCAGGTCGGTACCGAAGGCGGGGGACTGATTGCCGAGGAATTTGGCCGGGGCCGAGAAGAAGGTTTCGGCGTACCAGTCCTCGGTTTCGATGCCGCCGCCGATGAGGCCGTAGGTTGCGCTCCAGGTGGAGCTTCTACCGCCTGTGACCGGCAGGCCGTAGCCGCTCTGGACCTGAACGATCAGCCAGCCCTCGGCATCGTTGTCAAAGGTGCTGACGATTGCGCTGTGGGCCAATGACGACAGGCCTGCAAGCAGGCCGACGATTGTCAACAAAATCCACCGCTTATTCATCATCCTGTCTCCCGTGCCGATCCGACGCCGCACAAAATCGGCGGCCTTTCCTCCGGAAAAGGCCCTTCCGATGTGGCGAACGGGACCGCACTGAAGCATGATTGTACCAAATTTGACTGTCCAAANNGGAAAGATATATTTCTCTTCCCGGATTCACACCTGTTTTATGGGTATCTGTAAATACTTGTCAATGCTATACTTGTGAAATGCAGTTCTGTGAATATCAAACAAATTAAAATATTATAATAACTCGTAGTATTTTTCTTGATGACGGACTCTTTTATGATAACATTATCAATGTATTTGGTTGCTGAAGAACTATTTCAAATCAATAGCATACAGACGAGTGAATGGAGGGAGTTATGAATCAAGCGAAGGAGACGAAGGTTTTTGAACAGTATTATTCGCTGCAGGCCGAGGGGGCCTTGCTGGCGGCGATGATCGTCGATGGCGAGAAAGTCATCGGTCCGCTGCTGGAGCGGTTTGGGGTCGGGGACCTCTATCGCCCGGAGCACCGCGAGATCTTCAACGCCATCGTGGAATGTTGGCGGGCCAACGACGGCAAGGTGGATCTGGTTCTGCTGGGCGAGTGGCTCAAGGTCCGGGGCCGGCTTGCGGAGATTGGCGGGGTCGATTATCTGGTTCAAGTGGCCGAGTCCGTCCCCAGCTCGGCCAGTTGGGAGTATTACGCCCGGATCGTCGTCGATTGCGCCCGGCTGCGGAATGCCCACCAGTCGGTGCAGGGGGCTCTGCGGCATCTGGAATCGGATGGGCCGATCGACGAGCGACTGGCCCGCTGCGAAGAGCTGTTGGCATCGCGGCAGTCGGCGGCCTCGCCGATGTCGTCGGGAGGTTGCCGGATCGAGCTGGTGACGATGGACAAGATCGAACCGATCCCGATCGAGTGGCTGTGGCCCAATGTCGTGCCGATGGGGATGATCACCCTGATCGTCGGAAAGCCCGACCAGGGCAAAAGCTTCGTCTGCATGGATATGATATCGCGGATCACCACGGGTCGGCCGTGGCCCGATTCGCCCGAAACGCCCCAGCCGGTCGGATCGGTCATGCTCTTCTCGTTCGAGGAGGACCTGCATCGTTCCGTTCGCCTTCGACTGGATGACTGCGGGGCGTGCAACCCGAAGGTTCACGCGTTTCGTTCGTTCCGCTCGGACAACGGCCGATCGGAGACCATCGATGTGCATTGTCATCTCCGCGACCTCGAACAGGCCGTCGCGTCTATCCCCGATCTGCGGCTGATCGTCTTCGACCCGATCACCTCGTGCCTGGGCGCCGCCGATCAGAACTCGCAGGCCGAGGTCCGCAACGCGCTGACGGCCCTGCAGAGCTTCGCCCAGCGGACGGGTGTGGCGATCGTGGGCATCTCGCATTTCGCCAAGCGCACCGACACCGACGCGATCTACCGCATCCTGGGCTCGGTGAGCTTTGCCGCTGTGTCGCGGTCGATCTGGTGCGTGCACCAGGAGAAAACGCCCGATAAACCCCGCGGCGGCCCGCGGATGTTCCTGCCGGTCAAGAACAACTACGCCATCGAGCCGATGGGCCGGTCGTTCGACATCGTCGGCGGCGCCCTGGAGTGGGGGATGCTGCCGGTCCTCGACGACACCGACGAGATCCTCTCCAACCGTCGCGAACGACCGAGCGGCTCGAAGAAGCAGGACGCCAAACAATTCCTCCGAGAACAACTGGAGGGCAAAGAGCCGATGGCCAGTGAAGCGATTTTCGAACGGGCTAAAGACTTGCGGATTCCCGATAATCGGCTAAAGGAAGCCAAGACGGAATTGGGGATCGAAGCGTTTAAGTCGGGATTTCAGGGGCAGTGGATGTGGTCCTGGCCCAGGAACCTTCCCAATCCGACGCTTTTCCAATCAGGTCGGAAATTCAGTCCCCTTTGAACTTCTTTGGCGCCTTTGAGTTTTCAGCGTAATAATCCAAAGAAATGAAGAAACCCTCTTCATCTTTGGATTTCCAATCAAAAAACCAAAGGGGTCCAAAGAAAGCAAAGAAGATAATTCGTCAGTTGGCCGAATGGCGGGGCAGGGGCGGGTTTCAAACCCGCCCGTACACTTGGCCGTTGACAAAT
>PMBP01000454.1:0-420 GCA_003152975.1 Phycisphaerales bacterium
ATCCGCGGCGATTACCTGAACATGACGGCGCTGCTGTTCGGCAACCGTTTTGGCCGGGGGATGGTTTGCCCGGGCGGCGTTGGTTTTGATGTGGACGCCGAACGGCTCGACGAACTCAAGGTTCTGCTTTCGCAGACGGCGCGAGATACGGCCTCGGCCGTCAACCTGCTATGGAAATCAAACTCGGTCATGTCGCGGTTCGAGCAAATGGGGGTCGTGTCCGTTCAGACGGCGCACGATCTGGGACTGGTCGGAGTTGCGGCCCGCGCCTGCGGGCTTGAACGCGATGTGCGGTTCGAGTTTCCCTGGGGCATCTATCGATTCGCCCAGGTACCCGTGGCATCCCTCGAAACCGGCGATGTGTACGCCCGCGCGCAGGTTCGCTGGCTGGAGATCCAGCGATCGATCGAATTTATCCAA
>PMBP01000454.1:451-2784 GCA_003152975.1 Phycisphaerales bacterium
GCCAGCTTTCCGCCCTGCCGGCCGGCGAGATCCGAATGCCCCTTCGGGATTTGAAGCCGGATGCGGCCGTGGTGGCGATGGTGGAGGGTTGGCGGGGAGAAATCGCCCACACGGCGATCACCGATTCCCACGGGCAATTGCGGCGATACAAGATTGTGGATCCTTCGTTCCACAACTGNNAAGAGCTTCAACCTGTCCTATTGCGGTCATGATCTATGATCGCGGCGGGACCTGCGAGGCGCGACGATGTTTGACATCCTCAAAGCTCGATGGATGCAAGGATACCGGACAACGCGGTTTCCGGATGGCCCCGCGCCCCAGATGCCGGATCGTTTTCGCGGGGCCATGCGGATCGACGCGGCCCATTGCGGGAAAGAATGCCGTGCATGTGCCCAGGCCTGCCCGACCGGCGCAATCCAATTCGAAGACAACAACACTCCCCGCGTCGATCTGGGGCGATGCCTGTTTTGTCCCGACTGCAGCGGCGCGTGCCCGAAAGGGGCGATTTCGTACGGGCAGGACTACCGCCTGGCCGTCAGACGGCGGGAGGACTTAGTCGTCGGCCCGGGCGAACCGGTCTCGTTGGCCCGGCCGCTGGAGAAGGAACGATTGCGACTGTTTCGCCGATCGTTCAAGCTCCGGCAGGTTAGCGCCGGCGGGTGCAACGGCTGCGAGGCGGATGTCAATGTCCTCACCACCGTCGGATGGGATTTGGGGCGATTCGGAATCCAGTTTGTCGCTTCTCCGCGACATGCCGACGGCCTGCTGATCACGGGACCGGTAACGGAGAATATGCGGCTGGGACTGGAGAAGACGCTGGCGGCCACGCCTCGGCCGCGCGTGATCATCGCCGTCGGAGCATGCGCGATTTCGGGCGGACCCTATATCGGCCACAAACAGGCCCACGACGGCGTGCCGGCAGGAATCCCGGTCGATCTGTTTATCCCCGGCTGCCCGCCGCATCCCTTGACGATTCTGGATGGTCTCCTGCGATTGCTGGGCCGGTCTCGCGATTAACAGGAAACGCCGAAAATGGCAGCGTTCGGCAAGATAATCGGAACATACGCCGGCAATCGGAAGATCGGATCTACGAATTTGTCTACAAAAACAAAAAAAGCCCTCGTATTGAACCAATACAAGGGCTTTCCCATAATCGGGGCGACAGGACTTGAACCTGCGACCTCTAGACCCCCAGTCTAGCACGCTAGCCAAACTGCGCCACGCCCCGATTCAGGAATTATTGTACCTAACGGTTTGTTTTCTGACAACAAAAATCGGGCCTCATTTTGAGATTTGTATCGGCCGGTATGAGCCAGCTCTGTTTTTCGACAGAATTCCGAGGGTAGTAATGCCGATTTCCAGTAACGAACGAGTGTGTCCTGGAATTCTCCTTTGGGGATGTTGATATCGAAGGAACCTTGCATGGCCGCGACAACAATCGATAATTCATTGTTGGAAAAGAGGTTATGGGAAAGCACCGAAGAGGCGTTTTCCACCATGGTCAATCTCCCTATCATTCGATCGGAACATACGGAAACGGCCAACCTGGTCGGCTCGATCACCTTTACCGGACCTGCCAAGGGGGTCATCTATGTGGAATGCGCCCCAGGGGCTGGGGAAAAAATCGCCCGGTCGATGTTGATGATGGAGGAATCGGACGCGCTGGAGGAATCGGCCGTCAAAGACGCGATCGGCGAGGTCGCCAACCTGGTCGCCGGCGGCTTCAAGGCCCGGATGATGGAAACCGTCGGCGCGATCGACATCTCGGTCCCCACGGTGATTTCTGGAAAGGCCATACTTCCCGCACCCGGCCCGAAAGGTCAGGTCATCCAGATTTCCGCCACCGCCGGAGACGCGCAGGTTCGTCTGGCAGCGGCCATCCTTCCGGCCGGATAAACTCAAAAGCATCAAGCCCTTTTGTGTTCCAACGAACTGGATTCCCGCTTTCGCGGGAATGACACTCCAAATTCAATCAGTCGAACCTCGCAACAAAAAACCCCACCGAGCAAACTCGATGGGGTTTTACATTTTTCGTTCGTCGTACCGTGACGGTCTATTACCCCCCTGTTGGGAGATAGCCGTTGTTCACATAGTCGAGGTCGTCGTTATTTTGCTGAATATTCAAATCCGTGGGGGATCCGTTTCGCATGAGTTCCTGGGTTCGCTTATCTTTCCAGTCATGCTTTTCGGCATGGCCATCGGCAAATCCCAGCGTGCTGCGGCCGTTGTGATACCAGGCCGGCCAGTCCCACCAGCTCCAATAGTTTGAGCCATTCATCGTGACAAAGCCGCCGGCGTAACGCCACTGCCCATGGATGACATAATCTTCTTCG